>CAKZLT010000208.1 GCA_937127195.1 uncultured Saprospiraceae bacterium | reverse complement strand
GCCCAACCCTCTCACAGAACTAGCATAAGTTACCGCCGCAACTGCCAAAAAACATCCAACTATTAATAATTTTGTTAAACTTTTCATATTGATATATTTTTATAAACCGCTATTTTTTTCTTTAATCTGCTCTAATTACGCTTCTTTATCTTCTATTATCAAACAAAGCAATCCAGCTATTATCATCGAAATACCTCCAATGATTAACGCATAAATCGACACATTTCCAAAAAACGTTTTTAACAAAACACCTAAAATTCCTGCTGCTACAATTTGTGGAATAACTATAAAAAAGTTAAACACTCCCATATAGTAGCCCATTTTGTTGGCTGGTAAAATACTTGACAACATCGCATAAGGCATCGAAAGAATACTTGCCCAAGCAATACCAATACCAACCATTGACACTAAAAGCATATTTGGGTCTGTTATAAAATAAATAGAAAACATCCCTATTCCACCACAAAACAATGCCACTAAATGCGTCATTCTTCGAGTGATTTTTTTGGCTAAAACGGGTAGTAAAAAAGCTACAAGTGCTGCAATTCCATTATAAATCGCAAAACAAATACCAACCCAATCAGCACCTTCATTATATAATGCAGATGATGAATCTTCTGTTCCGTAAACGTGACTCGTCACCGCAGAAGTTGTGTAAATCCACATCGCAAACAACGCAAACCATGAGAAAAACTGAACAAATGATAATTGAACCATCGTTTTTGGCATTTTAAAAATTCCTAAGAACGACTCTATCAATCCGCCAAAAATTCCTGCTTCAGTATTTTCCTTTTTCAATGCTTCCAAATCATCTGGAGGATATTCTTCTGTTTTGAAAACAGTCCACATCACAGCCGAAAAATAGGCAATTCCTCCCAAATAAAACGACCAACGCACAGAATCTGGAATCATTCCATCGGCACTAATATTACTCACTCCAAACCAATTCGTGAACATCCACGGTAAAGCTGACGCTACCACCGCACCAATTCCAATAAAGAAACTTTGCATCGCAAAACCACTCGTTCTTTGCTCATTTGGCAACATATCACCAACAAAAGCTCTAAAAGGTTCCATACTTACGTTAATAGAAGCATCTAATAACCAAAGCATAATCACTGCCATCCAAAGCTGTGTCGAATTAGGCATCAAAAAGAGCGCGACTGTAGCCAGAAACGCACCTATTGCAAAAAATGGTCGTCTTCTTCCCCATTTTTTATGCCATGTTCTATCACTATAATAACCAATAATCGGCTGAATCAGCAAACCTGTAACAGGAGCTGCAAGCCACAAAATCGGTAATTCATCCTTTGATGCACCTAATGTTTCAAATATACGACTGACATTCGCATTTTGCAGTGCAAAGCCAAATTGAATACCCAAAAATCCAAAACTCATATTCCAAATTTGCCAAAAATTGAGTTTAGGTTTTTGTGAACTAATAGATATATTGGACATCGTTGGTTTGATTTTCTGTTATTTTACTCTTTTCTAAAAAAACTATATGTATTGCTTCATTCTGCCTCTAAAAATAAGTCCCAAAATCAAGAAGAGTATCCAACCAATCACATAATAACGCGTTAAAGTAACGCCATCAGTAATAGTCAAAGTGACAACTCCCTGAGTTGTAGAATCTCGGTCAGCTAATATCTGAGCATAATAAGTTCCAGGTTCTTTTACCTTTACCAACTTGTCGTTTTCTTCCTGTGTTTCGACCCAATATCCTTCATCATCAAAACCAGAGTATATCGAAAAATTACCTTCCAGATAATTAATTACATCTTTCTTTTCATTCATAAAATACGCCAACATAAATGCTTCCGTATTCGTAGTATTGATTGTCCCTTTAATTTTAAGATTATGTAAACCTTTTTCTAACTCAAACGATTTAGAAAAAACGCCATTTTCATCATCAATTGCATTCAAAGAAAATTGCTCTTCATAAACGGTATTACTTCCGTCTCCACACGAGCCAATCATCATTATAAAAAACAGCACAAACATACCAAAAGAACCATAAGTTAACCACTGCCAGAATTGCCCTTTTTCTTTTAAAATGGTCAACTCTTCGTTATTGTCAAAGGCTTTTATAACTTCTTTTTTAGAAATAAGTGTTTCCTTAAAAAACTCTATTTCCTTAATTTCTTCTGTATCTCCTTCCAATCGCCATTCTGCGGTATAAATATCTTTTTTGTGTTTATAACTCGCAAAATTGATATAATCATCTATTTTAACTTGGTAATTTGATTCACCTTCAAAATAAACAACATTCGCAGCACCGTATTCACTAATAACTTGTGGCTGTTGATTCTTCATGAAGCTCCAATGATTTCCTTCACCAGGCAAACTAGGCTCATCAGGAATAACTTCATTAGAAATATAATAACCACTCGAATCTTCTACTAAATAGAAATAAGTGCGCTGCTCCGAAATCAATAACCATTCGTCATAAATCCACAATTCTCTCGAATATCCAGCTTCTCCCTCTTCTTGCCAAAATTCATAATAATCTTGTTTCCAGCGAGTACGAGCAATGACTTGATATTTTTTATCAAAAAAATCAGCGATTAAACCTACTTTTATAAAAGAAAAAGGCGCGTTTTGCTCAGGCGCACTCATTGACATCAAAATTTGATGGTCTTCTGAATTAGCATCCAAAACGGAACCGCAATATTGACAGGCAATATATTTTGCTCTAGGATTAAGAAGCGACAAAGCATTGCCACAACTTGTACAATTTAACTGCTTAGTTGCTGCTATTTTTTCACTATTGACGTAAGTTGTTGCCACAATTATTATTTTTTCATTCTTAAAAAAAACGCCTTCATTTGAGTTAAAACGGCTTGCTAAAGAAGTGTTTTATTTCATTTTTTCTACTTTTTAGTAGAACAGAAGTTTAATCAAAGAAATATTTTTTATCTATTTTAAATAAAAAGTAATAGTTACTGTTCAGTAAATAAACTAAGAAACCAACAAAAGCATTTTAACAACAAAAACTATATAAAGTCTTTACTATCAAGCACTTTGGCAACTGTTTCTAAACTTGCAGTTCATCTATATTGAAAGGAGCTCCAACAAAAAGATTGTTCTCATCGCCAAGTATTTCTACACTAATTACTTTCCCTTCCGAAATCCCTTCTACGAAGTCAGCTATATCTCCTGGAATAATCGCAAAAGGCAATTCACCTTCTCCTCCTTCGACCTTTGCTCTACTTTTAGAAGTAATAAACACATTTGAGTATTTTTCGGAAAGTGCTACATTTGTACCAACTTTGATGTCATTATAGTTCAATGCCGATATTTCGTCACCACCTACGAACAAAACAAACCCGCCATCATCTTCCTGAATCCAGCCATATTTATTCGCATCTAATAGTTCAATATACCATTCATCCCAAAAGCCATCTCCATATTCAATTCTCATTTTCCCTAATACTCGAAAACGATGTCCTTTGACAGTGGCCGTCATGCCAACAGAAAGCATTGATCCATAATCAATCAATAAATGTTGCGCGCCAACCGCATCCAAAGAATCAGCATTAACGTGACTCGTCTGACCACAATAAGGGCAAGATATAGACCGCGAAGCAGAATTTTCGCGCTGAATAGTTCCGCCGCACGAAGGGCATTCAAACTCTCTAACAAATAGTGCCATGCTCTGAAGTTAGGTTTTTATTATTATATATTAAGCGTCTAAAATAACAGGTTTTTGACAACTATTCAATTTTTTAAGACGAAAGACTCATTTTTTTAGAAAGTTGATGAAGAAATTTTGATTTCTGGTTACTTGCTTCTAGTTTCTGCTACCGCTATTACGACTAATAACAGTAGTAGTAGAAACTAGAAGTAAATAACCAGAAACTAAGAAATATTAATAAAATCTACGCCTTTCTTTTCCATCTTCGGTTCATTATTTCTAAAATCCAACGCCCCAAACCATCCAAATTATGTTTAGAATTTGACAGCACGACCACAGCCGTTTTGGTTTCTTTCATAAAAGCAATATAAATTTGATGCCCTTCCGTCGCGCCACTATGCGCCAAATATGAAAAATACCGCTTTTTAGGTTCAATGTGATGCCAAGCCAAACCAACACGCACTCTTTTGATAGGTAAATTTCGCGAATAATCATGTAAAGATTGTAGCGTTTCTAATAAAATGTCATCCGAAGAATTGAGTTGGGCTTCCAAAAAACGCACCAAATCATTCGCCGTAGATTTGTAACCAACTGCACCTTTGAATACTTCCGTTTTCAATAAATCAACTCGTTGGTTTAGTAAATTATATCCTTGTGCCACTCGTTTTTCGGCATTTGAAGGGACGTTTATATAAGTATCCGTCATTCCTAAAGGTGTCAAAAGCCTTTCTTGAACGACGGTTTCGTATCGTTTTTCGGTGATTTTTTCTATAATTAATGTTAAAATGGCGTAATTGACGTGAGAATAAATATAAGTTCTTTCTTCTCGTTTAGTGGTTTCATATTTTTTAAAAAAAGTGGCTAATTGCGGATAAGTATAGTTTTCGTAGAGTGCCAATTTTTCGGTTTCGTTGGTCGCAAAGTTAGTTGGATAACGTGGAAAACCCGAATGATGCGTCAATAAATCAAGAATAGTTATGTCTTTTTTATCAAAATAAAGTTTATCCAAAAACGTAGAAACATCATCTTCATAACTCAGTTTACCTTCTTTTTTGAGTATCGCAATAATCGAAGCAGTAAATAACTTGGTGCAAGAACCTATTTCAAAAATGGTGTTTTCATCAGGTTCAATTTGTTCGTTTTTATTCGTTGTTCCAAAACCGAGTATTGATGCAGAATCACCGTCAATCGCACCAACAACTACACCAGCCGTTTGATTAAAATCAACTTCGCGCTTCACAAATTTATCAATTGCTTCTCGTAGTTTTTCCTGACCAAATCCCTGATTAACCACTAATATCGACAATACTAGGATAAAGTAAGCGTGTTTATAAATGCTTTGTTTTTTATAA
>CAKZLT010000207.1 GCA_937127195.1 uncultured Saprospiraceae bacterium | reverse complement strand
AACGTTAAGGCATATTTCACCACATTCCAAAAACTACCAATCGTTCGGACATTAACCCCAACCATATTGACAGTTTTAATCCAATTTGTATTATTTTCTAAAGCGATCGGACTTGAAATACTAGTTGCTGGATTAAGCGCAACTGTTAAAATTTGGCTATCTAATCTTTGATGCAGTATTTTAAATAGGGCACTTGTTGACAATTCAAGTGCTTGTTTAGGTAATAAATTAGGAATAAAACTTTGTCCTTTCTTAATATATTTCTCTATATAAGTTCGTTGATTTCTTGTCCAATTATCTTTAAAATCTTGATAAGTTTGCTTCATAGTGTTCTAATTATTTCAATTTGACAACGATGATATTCAATTATCAACACTCTACCAAATTTACAGAAACATGATTGGCCAAACCACCCTCAGCGGTTTCTTTATACTTATGATTCATGTCTTGCGCGGTTTCCCACATTGTTTTAATGACTTTATCTAAAGAAACCTTTGCCAAACTGGGATCACTATCTAACGCAATTCTAGCTGCGGTAATCGCTTTTATTGCGCCCATAGAATTCCGTTCAATACAAGGAATTTGAACCAAACCGCCCACTGGATCACAAGTTAACCCCAAATGATGTTCCATTGCAATTTCTGCAGCCATCAATGCTTGTTCTGGTGTTCCGCCTGTACATTCGCACAATGCAGCTGCAGCCATCGCTGAAGAAACACCGATTTCAGCTTGACAACCGCCCATAGCTGCTGAAATAGTCGCTCCTTTTTTAAAGAAAGTACCGATTTCGCCTGCCACACAAAGGAATTTTATCACTTCTTTATTGGTCACTTTCTGACCACTCAAACACAAATAATACATTAATACTGTAGGAATCACACCTGCCGCTCCATTAGTTGGTGCGGTAACTACTCTTCCAAATGCCGCATTTTCTTCGTTAACAGCAAAAGCAAAACAACTAATCCATTTTAACATCCCATCAAACGTAGGTCGTTGACTTTTAATGAGTTCTATCCATTCACCTAAATCATTATAATTATTATAATTATCTTCTAACAATTTTTTGTAAATAGGATTAGCACGTCGATTGACTTTCAAACCACCAGGTAAAATACCTGAAGTGTGACAACCTTTATAAATACACTCTTGCATCACTCGCCAAATATTCAATAATTCGGTTTGAATCATAGTTGAATCACGCCAAGATAATTCATTTTCCCAAACCATTTCGGAGATAGAAAAGTTATTTTTGGTACAATGTTCTAATAAATGCTCTGGCACATCACATGGATAAGGTAATTCAATAGTTGATTGAGCTTGTGTAAATGCTTCATCTTGCACCACAAAACCACCTCCAATTGAGTAATAAATCGCTTCTTTTAACAAGCCACTTTTTAGCTCTGCCCTAAAACGTAAGGCATTAGCATGAAAGGGCAAATGTTCTTCTAAAAAGACTATATTCTTCTGATAATCAAAGGAAATGGATAATTCGTTATTAACTTTCAATAAGTTATTATCTTTAATTTTAGCTATTTTTTCTGAAATTAAACTAGTATCCATTTTAACAGGATCTTCGCCACTCAATCCCAAAAGAACTGCAATATCAGTTCCATGACCAACACCTGTTTTAGATAAAGAACCATATAAATAAACCGTCATTGAATGAATATTCTCAAATATATTATCATTTTTGAGGGTCTCAATCCATTGCAATGCAGCGCGCCAAGGTCCAAGTGTGTGTGAACTAGATGGACCGACTCCAATTTTAAACATATCAAAAATGCTGATCCTTTCCATCTGTTAAAATTTTGATGTTTAATTTTTAATTAAAATACATATTGAAAATAATCAAATCTAATTGATTATCAATCATAAAAATGATAAATAATGACAAACTCTAATTTACCTGCAATTAAACATTTTTTAAAAAAACGCTTACAAAATCCTTTGCCTTTTGAAAATATTGAAAATGAAGACATTGACGAAAACTTAAAGCGATTTGTAACTCATTTAATGCAAAATCCGCCTTATCCAATTAGAATTTGTGCCGTAATGGTCGTTTTATTTGAAAAAAAGGGACAAATATGTTTATCATTTATTCTTCGTCCAACAGCTAGTCGAGTACATCCTGGGCAAATTGCTTTTCCTGGCGGAGGTAGAGAGGATCAGGATATTGATTTGGAAGCAACTGCCATCCGGGAAACAGTCGAAGAGATTGGGATAAATGTTCCAACTGAAAATATTTTAGGTCGGTTATCTGATATTTATGTCGGCCCTAGCAATTCTTTAATTACGCCTATTGTGGCTTTTTTAGATCATGCTCCAACTTATTTAGCCGATCCAAAAGAAGTCGCTCAAGTGCTGGAAGTCAGTCTTTCAGATTTGCAAAATGAAACAAATCATTCAGTAAAAGAAATCAAAACAAAACTTGGAGCAGTTAAAATGCCTGCATTTTTGATTGATGAACACAATATTTGGGGCGCAACAGCTCGAATATTGAGAGAATTAATCAAGCTATTAGAAGAGTTAAATTAAAGCAATTTCAATTTTATTATTTTGATTTTTTAAATAAGTAATAAACACCAAATCCCAAACCTAATAAAACAGCTCCTGCAAGGGCTTGTTCTGGTTTTTCTATCAAAGTTGCCATAATCAAAATCGCACAAATTATTACAAAAAAAGCTGGAATAAATGGATATAAGGGCGTTTTATAGGCTTCTGGATCATTTTCTAATGAATTAGATCGTTTTCTAAAAGTGAAAATAGTCAGTGCGCCCAACATCAAGAACACCCAATCAATGAAAACCACATAAGTAATTAAACTCTCGAACGTTTGCCAAAATAGCACTAATAAAATCGCCCAGCCAGATTGAATTAAAATGGCATTTATAGGTGTTTTGTAATAAGGATGAATTCGAGCTAATCCTTTGAAAAATAGACCATCTTGCGCCATAGTAAAATAAATTCGAGGTGCTGACATTGTGTAAATGCTCGTTGTTCCAAAAATTGAAATCGCGATTAAAATGGCAATAAATAAACCTCCTGAAGGATGAAATTTAGAAACAGCATCGGCAGCAGCAGCACCAGAATTTTGTATTTCATCAATGGACAACAATCTTAAATAGGCATAATTGATAGAAATATAAGTAATCATCACGATGATTGTTCCTATAATCATCGCTCTTGGAACTGTTTTCTTAGCGTTTCGAGTTTCTCCAGCTAAAAAAGAAGCGTGATACCAACCTCCATAAGACCAAAGTACGCCAATCATTGCCACTGCAAAGCTACTAAATAGGCTTTTGGAAGCTTCATTCCCAGTTGTTACAGCTAGTTCCCAACTGATTTCTGGGGCGTTTTGATATAAAAAAACACCTATAAAAACAACAATTCCAATACCAATTAACTTTAAAGTGGTTAAGGTTGATGATACAATTTCGCCCACTTTTACACCAATAATATTAATAATAGTCAAAAATACAATAGCTGAAATGGCTACAATCACATTCCAATCAGCTCCCAGACCAATGATTTTATTAAAATATACTGCAAAACCAAGTCCGAGCGCGGCAATTGCTCCAGAAGTCACGACCGTTAATAAGCTCCAACCATAAAGAAAAGCGGTTAAATCGCCGAAAGCTTCTCGCAAAAAAACATAAACACCGCCTGTTTTAGGGAATTTCGCGCCCAATTCTGCATAAGTCAATGCACCTGTCAACGTAAAAATTCCACCAATAAACCAGGCAATTAGGATAAAAGAAGGACTAGGAAGCGTTTTTGCAATACTCGAAGGCACTAAAAAAATTCCAGAGCCAATACAAGCACCTGCCGCAATCATTACCAAACCATATAAAGTCAGGCTTTTTTTTAAATCCGTTGGTTCTTCTTTCATCTAGGTTTTAATTTGGTTCGTTCTTTTAATTCAAACAAGATATAATATTTCATGCTTTTTTAGAAGAAAAACCAAGCATTATAAAATATAACGATCATTAATATTTCTCAAAATATTTATAATAACAAGTCAACTATTTTTATATTTATATAGTATAAATAATATCATTAATACCTTTTTTTTATAATCATATGAAAATACTAGGATATACAAGAATAAGTACCGATAAACAAGATTTAGAGAAGCAGCGATATTTATTATTGGAATATGCTCAAAAACAAGAATGGCTGATTTCAGAATTTATTGAATCAGAAGCTTCTACTAAAAAAAGTTTAGCAATAAGAAAGATAGATCAACTATTAAGTATTTTAGAAAAAGGAGATAAATTGTTGATTCTAGAGTTAAGTCGATTAGGACGAAATATGATCGAAACACTCAATATTATTAATACTTTAGCAGAGAAAGAGATTGATGTTATTTTTGTGCGCCAGCCTGAATTATCAACAAACACGCCTCATTCCAAATTACTTTTAGCGATTTATAGTTACTTCTCTGAAACAGAACGAAACTACATTTCCATTCGCACCAAACAAGGACTTGCAGCAGCTCGCGCCCAAGGAAAAATACTTGGAAGACCAAAAGGAAGCCGCAATAAAAAAGGTAGAATTTTGGATCAATACGCCAATGAAATCAAGAAATATGTAGATTTAGATTTGCCTGTTACTTCGATTATGAAGATCATAAACCCACAATTACCGAAGCCTGTAAGTTATCCAACTTACATTTATTTCGTTAAAAATCATGAGGTTTTTAAAACCAAAAAAAAGTAGCATTTTTTATTTTTGCATTTTAGCGCGCGTTAAAATGCAAAAATCATTTCGATGAAAAAAATGAGTGCTTTTTTCGTCTTTTTCAAATCAATTTTTCATTAAAAAACGCACTCAAAATGCTTTAAAAGCCTTTTTATTTTTGCATTTCGTCATTTCGTCATTTTAGCGCGCGCTAAAATGCAAAAATAGAAAACGTCTAAAAAAATACCTGAAAATTTACTTTTGAATAAAGGTATCCATCGGCATAATTGTACCATTTTTATCAATTTCA
>CAKZLT010000206.1 GCA_937127195.1 uncultured Saprospiraceae bacterium | reverse complement strand
GCCCTCACGAAGTATTCCAAAACAGCTCGCTTACTGTCGCCAGCAAACCCATCATCCAGCGCCCTAACCGCTTGGCGCATCGTACCCGCCTCAGCATCTAACCAACCTTGGTCACGGTCGGCTTTTTCGTGAAAGTAGCCCACGGTTAAGTAAGTATCGGTTCGGTACGTTTCATCGTCTAAATCTTCACCGTCTTCAACTTCGTCACCTTCCGAGAAAAACACGGTAAAAAACTCGACCACGTTTGAATCGTCTTCTTCAATTAAGCTAGTGATTTCGGCGGTATAAATATCGGTTGTTGGGTAAGCCGCTTTTAATGCAGTACGCACAGCCGACCGCAAATTGCTTAGAATTTGTAAATCCATAGTTTGCCTTTAATTTTTAATACGATCTAAGTACGAGATCTCAGCAACTTGATAGCGCTGTTGTATTCTTTTTGAAATTCTTTGCCGAACGTCTGCCGCACAGTTAGTAATCCATTTTTTTTAACCACACTGGCAATTTCCACACGCACTATTTTAATTGGATACTGCGAATCGCTTTCACGCTGTAGAACATGCGACTGTTTTAATCGCCCTTTGCCCTTTCCTTTTCGACCGCTGGCAATAAATCCATCAGGTACAACATAACCAGAAGCCAATACGCCACCGGCTATAAACTTTGGTTTTAAATTGATTAGTGGTATGCCTTTGGTATTAAACTTTAACAATGCCGCCTTTGCTTTAGCGCCACCTGTTGCAGACTCAACCGAAACCCGCTTTTTAGCAGACTTCGATTGATTAATTATTTTTTGCTTAATGCCTGTTTCCGAAGCGACTTTTTTAACCAGCGCGACTTTAGACTTTTTTAGCGTTCGGTTTATGGCCATTCGCTGCGCTTTGGGTATGTCTTTTTCAGCGTATTTTTTAATACGACGAGTAACCGCCGCTAACTGCGATTTATTCGACATATTAATTATCAACCTTAGCCGCAAACGTAACGGTTTCACCAGTACGATCAGCCTGATTACTTACAAGATACTTGCGAACAATCACACCGCTATCATCCAGCACCTGAACCTGATCACCCGTGCGAACTTTGTCGCTGGCGCTAAACTCAATCTCCCATGAGTTTTTGATATAACCTCCGTCAACAAACCGATCTAGTCCACGGCCAATAATGCAACGAATACCATCAGGATCTGCATCAGGTTCTTTTTCTCGAACCAGTAATGCGCTAACCCCAAAATCATCAAAAAACACATTGCCAATATCGGCATCTAAATCAGTGGCGAAGGTCATATTTGTTTCTCACAAATCAATGCGTTAACGGCTAAAGTTCAGCCAACTCATCTTCGAGCGTTTTTTCTTCTTTCGGCAGTTCAAAGTTTTTCTTTTCAGTAGACTCTTTCACTTTGCCGTTAGCCATCAGTTCACGCGCAAACGAAACTGGCAATTCAACAATACAATCTGCCGAATCTTTACCATCTTTACCGCTTTTAATAACCGCAGGGATTACCTTGCCCGCCGCCATAAAACCTCGAATGACTTTTACCGTAACTTTTTTAACATCTGTTTTCTTAGCCATGATCTTCTTACTCGCTTAATACTCTTTTAAATATTTCAACACAAACAAAAAAGGCGACTACCTATTAAGCAACCGCCTTTTTTTACACTGTTTAACCAAGCAACTACTGCGCTAGGCTGAATGCACCCGCATGACGAACTGCAGTATCCGCATCTTTTTTATCTACAAAAATATGATCGTGATAGTAACCTGCAATCACATTACAACTGATTTCGTGTTTTGCTAATGCTGTAGAAAACAATGCTGTTAAACCTACCGCCTCTAAAGAAGAATGAATTTGTAAGGTAATCCATGAGGCTACGTATTCATACTTTAGCTTTAGTGCGTCTGCTTTATTACGCTCCATAACTACTGTTACTCCTTCAGCTTCCTTAAACTCACAAATAGTATCTGTTCTGTTAATAGTACTTATATCGGATACTGTACAAAACACATATTCTCCTGAATTTAATTTTGGAGTCATTCCTTGTATTGATGTTGTTATATTTTTTTCTCCTGACATGTTATTTTCTATATTAATTAATTTTAACTATTTATGTTATAAATACAATAATTAAAATATCATTTACTTTCTTATTTTCATTTTTTTCTTGATAAAAAAACGAAACAAAAAAATCAAGACAGACAAAAGGAAATTACTAAAGCATCATTCACTCTCAAATCTGCATGCTTTAATCTTCGATTAGCAATTTCGATTTTCCACTCATTATTTCTTTGCCTGACGTTTAAGCCTGAATATATAGTATTCCTTTTAATTCATTTATATTATTTCCTTTTCCATTACTGGTAAAAACCTTCCTTCTATTGAACTTTCTAGCTTTTCGGTTACATTAAAACCAGCACTTTTATAGAACGCTTCCGCATTTGGATCAGCTACTAATGTTACTTTTTTATAATGCAGTTTTTTTATTCGTTCTAGAAAATCATTCATCAATATTTTACCAAAACCCTTTCCTATAAATTCAGGGGCTACAAACAGGAAGTTCAACACTACCTTTGTATTCGTTTCTGGAAGAAAGGCATAAAAACCCACTAACTTATCATCTGCAACTAATTTATATACCTGATTGTTGCTAACATAGTCCGAACTAATAGTTAAATCATCCTTCCAACTTTCAATTTGATTATCAGAATATCCCCAATATAATTTTGACCTAAGCGTTAGTGCTGTCAGTGTATCTGCATCAGTAATATTAGCTTTTATAATTTTCATTAGAATTGTTTAACACTCAAATTTAGTATTATTTTTTCAGCTTATATAAAACAAAAAAGCGGCTACTTAAATTTAAGTAGCCGCTTTTAATATATTTTTAATGTTTTAGATTGCTAAAGCACCTGCTTCTGCAACAGTATGGTCGTTCTCTACAGAACTTCCACTTACTCCAATAGCACCAATAACGTTACCATTAGCATCCTTTACTGGTACTCCACCAGGAAATGTAATTAGTCCGTTATTAGAATGCTCAATATTGAATAATGGCTGACCTGGTTGTGATAATTCTCCGATTATCCCTGTATTCATATCAAAGAAACGTGCTGTTTTTGCTTTTTTGATTGAGATATCTAACGATCCTAACCATGCACCGTCCATACGTGCGAAAGCTATTAAGTTTGCTCCTGCATCAACAATTGCGATGTTCATTTTTGTATCTATAGCTGTAGATTTCTCTTTTGCTACTGCTATCATTTTTTCTGCTTACGCTAATGTAATATTCATAATAGATATGTTTTAGTTTGTTATTTTAACACTGCAAAGATACCACCAGAATAGTTATTTTAAGTTACTAAAAAAGGTCAATTACTTATGAAAAGAGGTCTATTTTATTTATTATTAATCTTGGTGAAGAACCAAAACTTATCGTTTTTGTGAACAATGTCATTCCGAAACGGAGCAAAGCGATGTGAGAAATCGCATTATGTTATAGTTCTTTGTCAAAAATAATGTAGTTGAGTTTCTTGTGAGATTTCTCCTAAGGTCGAAATGACTAAAAAATGGAATTCCCCCTTGGATAGCTATCAAGATATCTTGTAAAAATATGTCCTGGCTAATCCATAGTGTCTTTTACATCATTTTTATAATACCTATATGCTCTTTGGACTCACTCCAAATTTATTCTTAAAAGCGGCACTGAAATTTGATAGGTTATTATAGCCCAACTCTAAGTAAATATCAGACGATTTTAAGGTTCCTTCTTCTAATAATTCCTTTGCTTTTACCAAACGTTTGTCACGCAACCATTTCCCAGGAGAAACATTGTACTCATTTATAAAATGACGTTTGAATGTAGATAAACTCATATTACATAAAAAAGAAATTTCTTCTAGCGTAAGACTCGTATAGGTATTCTTCTCTATTGTTTTTTGAAATTCAGAAGTGTTTTTAGAAATTAGTGAGTATAAATAAGATTCAAAAACAACTCCGTATTTATTGATTAAATATAACAACAACTCTTCAAATTTAACCGAAAGCAAACTTTCCATAAATACTGAAGGAGCAGAACTTATAGTTGTTAATGAATTTAAATAAGAGCTAATAAATGAGTCGTTCTGTATCGTAAAGTACGGTACCTCATTATTAGGTATTACTTCTGTAGTATGTTTTTCAAGAAACTCTTTGAGTCGTTTATCAGAAAAAAATAAAAGCTTGCAGAAATAAACCGATTCATTTTCTAGCAACTCGGTCCAAAGGCAATTTCCTTTTTTTAATAATAGGGATTGCTCATTATTAACAGCAACAGTAACGTCAGAAAAGTGGACCTCTTTTTTCCCTTCTTGAAGAAAGCTGAACATGTGCATGTTTAAATTAACCTTCGTTTTAATAACATCTTCGGTCATTTTAAAATCATAGATAAACAAGTCCGTATTATCAATGGGGGCATTTAGATATAGCTCTGGTATGTTTTGTACTGGCATGTTGTTTTCTGCTTATATCTCAAATTTAATACTATTCTTTGAATTTGTAGGGGTTCGTTATAAAAACAAAGAAGCCAAACATTGCTGTTAGACTTCTTTGTTTTTATTCTTGAATATCGCTATTTATTTGGAAATAACACGCTTATTATTTCATCGTAAGTATTCAATACTTTTGGATGTACATTCATTTGTAATGTCACATTCCCTGTAGTTGTTTCTAAGGATTTAAAATTTTCCGTTGAAAAATACGCCAACTTCCCTTTTTTAGTTATTCCCCAAAGTAAGTTTTCATTATTTGGATTAAATTTAATCTCATTTGTATACCTGAATAAAGCATTCCTTCCTTTTTCAATTAAAACTACGTTTTTCAACTTAATTTTTTTGCCATTTGCATCAACGTAAGTAACCACTATTTTACCTCCTTTTGGGATATTAATTGGTCTGTCACAATTCACAAAACCAAAATTATTTACTTGTAGCGTACGAAGTATTTTTTGGCTTCCTTTTAA
>CAKZLT010000205.1 GCA_937127195.1 uncultured Saprospiraceae bacterium | reverse complement strand
TTTTAACCTGTCTGCAACAGGCAGGCGCAGTATAAATGAAAAACAATAAGTTCGACTGGTAGGTTATTTTTTGCCTAATCCCTAAAAATAAAAATAGAAAAACGAATTAATACAACTACTACTATGACGATTATTGAAAACGATTATCTGCGCTTGACTGCACAAGTCAAAGGGGCGGAGCTTACAAGTATTTTCGATAAAGAAAAAAAAATCGAATATTTGTGGCAAGCTGATGCCAAACATTGGGGAAGACACGCGCCTGTTCTATTTCCTATTGTTGGTCGATTAAAAGAAAATTCATTCTCATTTAACAGCAATTCTTATTCCTTGAATCAACATGGAATAGCTAGAGATATGAATTTTCAAATATTAGAAACTACCGAGAATTCTGTTCTTTTTACTTTGAGGAGTAAAGGGAAAACACTCAAACTTTTTCCTTTTCATTTCAATCTACGTATTAAATATACCTTAGAAGAAAGAACGGTAAAGGTGACTTATGAAGTGGTTAATCCATTTTTAGAGCCATTGTATTTTTCTATTGGCGGACATCCTGCGTTCAATTGCCCATTGGAAGAAGGAGAAAAACGTTCTGACTATCAGTTAGTTTTTGATGAAGTGGAAACTGCTCAAACTCAACTTTTAACGGATGGATTGCGAAACGGTGGAACTTCTGAAGTCTTTAACGGAACTAATCAATTGCATTTAACAGATGATTTATTTGAGAATGATGCGTTGGTTTTTAATGACTTAAAATCTTCTTCGGTAGCTTTGCAAAAAGGAGATGAAAAGAAATTGACTTTTCATTTTGAAGGATTTCCATACTTAGGAATTTGGTCAAAAAGTAGTGAATCGCCCTTTGTTTGCATTGAACCGTGGTTTGGTGTGGCAGATTTGGCAACTCATCATCAAGATTTGACAGAGAAAGAAGGAATTCTAAAACTAGAACCTTCTGAGATATTCGATTGTCATTACGCTATTGAGATTCACTAGAAAAATTGAAGATAGAAAAAAATTGATTTATTGCCTACTCCCTTAGTGACGAAGGTTAAATAAGTTGTACTATTATGCGACTTTATTTGACCTTCATCACTTAAAAGACCAATTTTAACACATAAAACAATAATAATTCGCCACGTTCTTAGATTCTTTTACGTTATTTGTAAGTAATATTCATTTAGAATCAATAATATATTGATTTATAAAACAATAGACATGAAAAAAATATTTCCAATATTGCTTTTTGCAACCTCTATTTTCTTTTTTCAAAGCTGTTTAGAAGGCGAAGAAGTTGAAGAACTGATAGTACAAGGAATGCAACCTGTATATTATTCTGGTGATAATATAAATGCCATATCGGCTTTACCTCCTCAACCAATTACCCGCTTAGGCAAGATTTATCACAAAGCACCTTATATCTTTATGAATGACCTCCAAAAAGGTATTCATGTAGTTGATAATACCGACCCCGCTAATCCTGTAAAGGTGGCATTTTGGGATATTCCTGGCAATAAAGATATTTCAATCAAAGGTGATTTTCTTTATGTTGATAATTATGAAGATTTAGTTTGTATTGATATTTCGGATATGCAAAATATCCAAGAAGTAAGTAGAGTTGAGAACTTGTACACACAGGGAGAAGGCAACTATCCAGAGAATTACAATGGTCATTTTGAATGCGTAGATGCTACCAAAGGAACTGTTATTGGCTGGTTTTTGACCGAACTCAAAAATCCTAAATGCTCTAGGTAATATCTATTTTATAACTTTGAAATTATTTCTAAAATGAATCAATCATATAAAAAATTAAGCGTTTATCTATTCGCTGCAATCATATTATTATCCGTTAATGGTTGTAATATGTCTGAATCCGCTAGCCCTAATACGAAGTCTGGCGCAGTTTCGACTGATATTGGAACGGGAGGTTCTTTGACTCGATTTACCATTGTTGGAGATTATTTATATGTTGTTGGTTATAATAACCTCCAGCAATATGACATTTCTTCGCCTCCAGCAATGACTTTTATCCGAACTATTTCTTTGAGTAACGGTGTAGAAACTATCTTTTCAAAAGATTCTAACCTCTTTATTGGAACTCAAACGGGAATGTATATCTATGAAATTAGCACAGATGGTAACTTGTCTTATGTGTCTGAATATGAGCATATTGTAAGTTGTGATCCCGTGGTTGCTGATGATGATTATGCTTATGTTACGTTGCGTTCAGGTACTGAATGTGGCGTGTTTTCTGACATCAATCAATTACAAATTGTTTCTTTAGAAAACATCCAAACGCCTAGTTTGACTGCTAGTTATTCTATGGACTACCCAAAAGGGTTAGGCATCAGTGATAAGACGTTGTTCATTTGTGATGGTACAGACTTGAAAGTATATAATGCCAATAATCCTACTAATCTTGAGCTAGTAACAGAACTAGAAGATTTGCATCCAAACGATATTATTCCGTTAGGAGATAGAGCATTAGTTATTTCTCCGAATGATTTGTATCAAATTGATTATTCTGATTTGGATAATATTTCTATCCTTTCAAAAATCAGTTTAGATTAAAAAATCTATCTATTCAAAAAAAAAGTACTTGAGTGGTTTTAGGGAGTAGGCAATAAATAAGCTACCACAAAGAACGACATTGTTTTTTATTTAGACAAGGCAAAAAACGGAGTC
>CAKZLT010000204.1 GCA_937127195.1 uncultured Saprospiraceae bacterium | reverse complement strand
GACTGGTAGGTTATTTTTTGCCTAATCCCTTAAAACTTATTTTTTATAAAAATATCTGAATTAAAAGTAAAAAAGAAAATGATTGTATCAGCGATTGTTGCAGCTACCGAAAATTGGGTTATCGGAAAAGGAAACGAAATACCTTGGTATCTTTCGAGTGATTTTAAATATTTCAAAAAAACGACACTCAATCACCATATAGTAATGGGCAGGCACACTTATATATCAATAGGTCGTCCGTTACCCAAAAGAACCAACGTTATTTTGACTAGAAATCCTTTTTATGCGGTGCAAAATTGTATGGTTGTTCATTCGATACAGGAAGCTCTAGAGCTTGCCTATGATAATGGAGAACAAGAGGTTTTTATTATTGGAGGTGGCAAAGTCTATGAAAAAGCGATGCCGTTTCTTGATAAAGTTTACTTGACCGTTGTTCATACCGAAGTCGAAGGAGATACTTTTTTTCCAAAATTAGTCACTGAAAAATGGAAAGAAATCAGTAGTTCTGAACGTCAAAAAGCAGACGAAAAGAATGATTTTGACTATACTTTTAAAATTTTCGAGAAAAAATAAAAAATATTTTTTTTCGACTTTAAAATGACAAAACAAAAGCAACTTATTGATAATCAACAAGTTGCTTTTATTTATTTAATAGCTTTCTTTATAAAAAAACTATTCATTCTTAATATTTAAGTCAACTCAAAAAAATAGGCACAGTTTTGTAACTGTAATAAGTAGCAATACAATACACAAAACAACAACTATGAAACTATTCATCACTTTATTATTAGGTTTGGCTTTATCAACAACGATGTATGCACAAAATAGTCATGAAGATTTTTCAAATATGACTTTTGGCGCATCAGCTTCAACAGCTACAACCCAAAAAGTGACTCAAACAATTACTTACCAAATTGGTCGTCAAGAGATAGCAGGAGATTATCAGTTATTCATCCCGAAGAGTTTTAGTCCAAATGCGGATGGTGTAAATGATGTTTTTCAGGTAGAAGCTAAAAATGTATTGGATTTTGAGATGATGATTTTTGACCAATGGGGTGGTTTTGTATTTGAAACGAAAGATGTTTTATTAAAATGGGATGGAAAAGTATCTAATAAAGAATTGAGAAAAGGTGCTTATATCTATATCATCAAAGTAAAAACCTTAACTGGTCAGTCTTTCAAGTACTCTGGTTGTTTGATGATTGAAGAATAAAAAGAGTTTTGAAATTGTTTTGCTACACAATTAAGAAAATAATAAGCTAACTATAAATTAACAAACCTAAGTCAAGCCGTGAGGCTTGACTTTTTTTTTGAGCCTATATGAACGAAGGTCAAGCAATTCCACAAAAACCTTTCAACACTTCGCCATTGACACTAACGATTTGGTCAAGGCGAATAGTCAAATTATTTTCGAGTACCATGAATTCCTCTTTATTTTTAGTAAAAAGGTCTAAAACACGGCTATTCACGGTTTGATTACCTACTTCCGATGAAAATACGATTTCAGCAATCGACTTTTGAACTGCCGTTGCCTCTAGTATATCATAAAAATTACAATCAATTGGTTGATATTTCATTGTTTTTATTTTAAAAAATGGTTACTATCATTTTTACAAACGCTCGTTTCAGAGACGCTTTGCTTAACTCTGAAACGAGCGTTTGTTTTTTAGTCTCCGCTGAATAGTTACAAAAAAATGGAACAAAAACCTTATAAATTTTAAAAATCTATAAGGCTTGAATATATTCAAATTTGCTTTTCTATTTCCTTCAAAGCATATTTTTTCGATATTTTACAACAATGGCAAAAACCTCACTTATAATTTCAATCCTATTCTATCCATAAAAGCATCTCTTCTCGTATCGCCACAGAACCATTCTATAACATTCTCACGCCAAATATGTTGGCGTTCTTCTGGTGTGATGATATTATAATCAACAGCTTCATCAATCACGCGACCAGGATAACTCTCAGCAACGCCTTCCATTTCGCCCAACGGATATGGATCGTCAAGTCCAGCAATTACCTGACGTGACGATTGTCTGGCTATCAATAATTGAAATGAATGCATATCATGCACCAAAGTATCAAAAAACATATTGGAAAGTTGTAAAGACAAATCGGGGTGTGTTGTTCCTTCAAAAAGGTCGGGGCGACCTTCGAATCCTTGAACCCTTCTACCAACATTGACTTGACCAAATTGATTACCGTGCGCAAAAGAAACACGCATTTTGTGATAGATTTGAGGATACCCCATAAGAGTAAACAAATGATAAGTATCCGCAGTTAGCGCACACATCCAAACTAGATGAAAACGCCAATACATATCCTTTAGTCCAATGATTTTTTGACCATCGTAAGGATGAATTTGAACCGCCAGATTATTATCATGCGCCATCTGAAAGATTGGCTCTACGCTTGGATGCGAGACCGAATTCCAGTTACCTTTAGTATCCAAAAAATGTGTTGGCAAACACATCATAGATAATCCTAACTCATTGATACATCTGTCCATTTCGGCGAGTGCATCATCAACATAAGCAGGTTGAATGACAAAACCGCTTGAGATTTTTGAGGGATGTTCGTGCTGAACTTGTGCATTAAAATCATTCTGAAAGCGAATCACATCGCGAGCGCGATCTTTGGGAAAGCCATTACAATACAACTGCGAAAGATTCAAAATCACTTCATGCTTAATATTGCTTTTTTCCATCCATTCTAGTTTCTCTTTCAGAAAAAAACTAGGATCTGTAATAGGGCGTTGCCAATTATCTTGACGCATAAACTTTCGGTCTGCATCTACCCAGAATATTTTTTTTTCCTTCATAAATCGAGGAATTTGCTCTGGGTAGGGCAATAAGTGACCGTGTCCGTTAATTTTGAATAGTTCTGACATATTTCCGTATTTTGACTTTTTTCAAAAATACGAAAAGCTAACCAAAGGATTGTTTTTTATTGTTTAGCATTTTTAAAAGAAACCTTAACGCCCAACATCATTCCCAAAAACAATATTGGCGCAAATACCAATAAATATAATTGACCTACAAAAAGAGGTATAATCACTGCAAACATCATCAAAAAGAAACGATACATATAACTTGTGATACTTAATTCATAAAATGAAATATTCATAACTAATTCTTTTTGTTTAATTATTTAATACTTCAAAAGTACGATGATGTGCTTCCAATAAATATGACAAAAGGTAGAAGGGTGGGTGATACGAGTCAATTTAAGAATTGACAAAAAGCAGTTTTTAACTATAAAACGACTTATACCTCTTCGTTAATGATGAGTAAGTATAAGCCGCTTATTCTAAAGTTATATATCAATTTTTCGCGCTATAGTTTCACAAATTTCTTAGCGTACATTTTACCATCAAAGTAAATTTTCAAGAAGTATATTCCCGTGTTTAACTCTTGGACATTGAGCGAATGACTTGAAACAAACTGCCCATTTTTCACCATTTGACCATTGATATTAAAAATCTGATAATTCATTGCCCCTATTTTAGCAGTTTCCAATTCTATAGTAAAGGCATCTAAAACAGGATTTGGATACAAGTTAATATTATCACTAACATCTATTTTTTGAGTACTTCCCCAAAATCTTTCTCTCTCAATATCTCTTTCCCATATCTTTTGACAGTTTCCTATTTCCCATTTATCAAAATATAAAATAGTAGTAAGCTGTACAAAACTAGAATATTCGGACATAGTATAAACGGCGGATTCATTAGCAGCAACTTTAAAATGAGCTAAGTGTTCGATGCACATCACTTGACCTTGTGCATCAAATTGCATCATATTATGCGGATAAGCAGTGACTCCATCAAGCGTCCAATTACCTCCACCATAAAGTTGATGTAGC
>CAKZLT010000203.1 GCA_937127195.1 uncultured Saprospiraceae bacterium | reverse complement strand
CATTTTTTTAGTGCTTTTAAATAGAACAAAGAAAAAGTAGAATGGTGCTAGTTATTTATTTTTCTTCACTAATGACCCAAAACTCTTAATCTGTCCTTTGTCAAACTTATTATTTACTTCTCACTAAGATAAAATAATCTTATGAAAGACATATTCATTTTTGCAGGAGCGAGCATTTTACTTTTTTCATTTGTAATAATGAGCCCATTACAGATTGGCAAAGGAAACGGGAAGTCACCGATTTTGGATAAGGATTATCGTCAAAATTTTGGAATTAAAAGTATTACTGAAATAGGATTTTTAGAGAATAAAGAGGATTATCATGTAAAGGGAAGTCATCAAAAGGTTAGTATAGGAAATTCAAAAGGAATAATTAAAGCTAAATTCGTATATAATAAAGAAGGAGATTTGGAGGAAAATCATGAATACAGTAAAAAGGGTGTTCGAGTGACTCAAGTCAATAATTTTTACGATAATGAAAAACGAAGGATTAAGCAAAATGAAAATACTTCAAGTGGTGGTGGGAAAGAAAAAAGAATATTTTATAATAAAAAGGACTTAGTAGATTCGATTGCTTACTACCAGTTAGATGAGTTGAATGATGCTGTATTAATAGGGTACACATTAACTCAATATGATGATACAAATAGAAAGGTAAATGAAAAAGTAATGGCTAGAAATGAAAAAAATGGTCAATTAGAAACTACAATTATAACGGATTATACTTATTCTGAAAAATTAATATTGAAAGATATTTTTTATCAAAAGTTTAAAAATAAACGCTCAGAAGAACTTTTAATTAACAAAATGGGATACATTACTCGTATTAATTCTTATTTTGAGTGTGTTGATTTTGAATATAATAAGGACGGTTTGTTGATTCGCGAAACGGATTGTACTTCTTCTGATCCGCTAGAGCAACAGGTTATTACATATCATTATGATGAAAAAAATCTATTAGTAGAAAAGGAGATTTTTAATCCTAAACAGAATAAAAGCGAAAAATATATTTATTCTTATACTTTCTACAAATAAAGTTTAAATGAAATTTTTTTGATTTCCTACTCCCTTATTAAGAATATTTAGTGTCAAAAAATGGGTAAATGCTATATTATATAGTATCTACCCATTTTTTTAGGTAAAAATGAAAACTCATTTTTGGGAATTGCTAACTTATATAAAGCTATTTGCTGGCATTTACTTTTCTAAAAAAAAATTACAATAAAAGTGAAAAATTACTAACTTTGGAGTTTGGCTATTTAACAAAAAAATCTATGAAATACAATAAAGAAAATCGCTCAAATGAAGAGTTGTTAGACTTATATAAATTGCTTTTGAAACCACGAATGATTGAAGAAAAAATGTTGATTTTGCTCCGACAGGGTAGAATCAGTAAATGGTTTTCGGGCATTGGTCAAGAAGCAATTTCTGTTGGAGTAACTTCTGTATTAGAAGCTGATGAAACTATCTTTCCTATGCACCGAAATCTTGGTGTTTTTACTACCCGCGAGATTCCGCTAGAACGCCTTTTCGCACAATGGCAAGGTAAGGCATTAGGATTTACAAATGGGCGTGACCGTTCTTTTCACTTCGGAACAAAAGAACATAATATTGTTGGGATGATTTCTCACCTCGGGCCTCAGTTGGCATTGGCAGGTGGTGTTGGTTTGGGGCATTTATTAGCTCAAGAACCGAAGTTGTCAGTAGCTTTTACTGGCGAAGGAGGAACAAGTGAAGGCGATTTTCATGAGGCGTTGAATGTGGCTTCTGTTTGGAATTTACCTGTTATTTTTATTATTGAAAATAATGGCTATGGACTTTCTACACCTGTTAGCGAGCAATATAAATGTGCTTCTTTGTCAGATAGAGGAATTGGTTATGGTATGGAAACCCATCAAATTGATGGGAATAACATCTTAGAAGTAGTAGATACTTTTGAGAAAATAGCCAAAGATATTCGCCAGAATCCACATCCTGTCTTGGTTGAATGTATGACTTTTAGAATGCGTGGACATGAAGAAGCATCTGGTACAAAGTACGTCCCGAAAGAACTTCTAGAAGAATGGGCTGCAAAAGACCCGATTGAAAATTTTGAAAAATACCTTAAAAAAGAAGGCATTCTTACTGATGAAATGATTGCTAGTCATCGAAAGGAAATCAAAAAAGCAATCACTGATGGATTAGATATAGCTTATGCCGAACCTAAAGTTACGCCAAATTTAGCACAAGAAACAAGTGATATTTACGCGCCACACATTTCAAAAACAACTGCACCTGCTTCTGATAAAATTACAGAAAAACGCTTTATAGATGCTATATCTGATGGACTTGATCAAGCTATGGAGCGACATGATAAGCTCGTTCTGATGGGGCAAGATATTGCTGACTATGGAGGTGTTTTTAAAATCACAGATGGTTTTATGGAGAAATACGGAAAGGGGCGCGTCCGAAATACTCCTTTGTGCGAAAGTGCGATTGTTGGAATTGGTTTGGGGTTGAGTATCAAAGGCTATAAAGCAATGGTTGAGATGCAATTTGCGGATTTCGTAACCTGCGGATTTAATCAAATTACTAATAATCTAGCTAAAATGTACTACCGCTGGGGACAGCAAGCGGATGTCGTTATTCGAATGCCTTCAGGCGGTGGGGTAGGAGCTGGGCCCTTTCATTCTCAGAGTAATGAAGCTTGGTTTATGCATACCCCAGGTCTCAAAATCGTTTATCCTTCCAATCCTCATGATGCAAAAGGGTTATTGTTAGCAGCTTTTGAAGACCCAAATCCTGTGATGTTTTTTGAACATAAAGCATTGTATCGAAGCTTGACGGAAGAAATTCCTGATGATTATTATACAATTGAAATTGGAAAAGCGAACTTAGTACAATCAGGGCAAGCTATTTCGATTATTACTTACGGAAATGGAGTGCATTGGGCGAAGAAGATTTGCGGAGAAATGAATGTTGATGCGGACATTCTTGATTTGCGTTCGCTCTTGCCATTAGATTATGATGCAATAAGAATGACTGTGCAAAAAACAGGAAAAGTAATCGTTTTGCATGAAGCATCGCAAACTGGTGGTGTTGGTGGCGAAATTGCAGCATTTATATCGGAAGAGTTATTTGAATATTTGGATGGACCTGTAATACGAGTAGCAAGTTTGGATACTCCTGTCCCTTTTGCGGTAGAATTAGAGAAACAATTCTTGCCAATCGACCGTTTTAGAGCAAAAATTGACCTTCTTATGAAATATTAATTGTTTATGCAAGTTTTTTGTTGTAAATAATGTGACATGATAAAATGGTAATTAAAGCCCTTGATGTGCGATGATGTATGTCAAGGGCTTTGGTTTTGTTGTATTTTGTTTTTTATTATATTTTAAATAACATTTAATATATAAAGTGTCTTTTCATACATTTGTACCACCAAACAAAAGAATACAAACAAAAATAGAATGAAAAGAAGTACTTTATTAATAGTAGCAGCTATGCTATTGTTTTCAATGAATAAAATACAAGCACAAAATACTGTCACAGATTCGATTTTTATTAGTGTAAAAACTCAGTCTTATTTAAAGTTAAAAGAAACAGCAGATTGTGAGATGGCTTTTACTAGCATCGAAAAAAGAATTTGTGCTAATTTGGAGTTTCAAAGAGAACACCAAGAGATGGATAGCATCTTAGTAGAAATGGTTACTTACTATAATAATAATGGAATGTCTGCTCAAGCAGATGAATTGACAGCCGCACAGAAAAATTGGCAGATAGAAAGAAATGAAGAGTGTGAGCGAATTCATGGTACATTCAAAAATGCGAAAATCATTACTGAAGAGCAGTTGATACTCTTGACAGATATGACAGCCGAAAGAAGAAATAAGCTAGTAAGAATCTCTTATGAGATGGATGAAAGCAATATGACTTTTGGCGCAAGCAAAGACAAATAAGGAAAGTTTAAAATTAAGAGATAGAAATAAAATCAAAAGGGAACTTATCGAAAGATATTGTTCCCTTTTATTTTTTACTGGTTACTGGTTACTGGGGAAATGCCAGTAATATCAGTTGTTTAATCATAATTAGCGGTAGCAGAAACTAGAAACCAGCCTCTAGCTTTTATAAAAAAACAAAGAGCAACTGCACCAAAATAATTTTTACAATCAAACCAATCGGGAGCATCAAAGTAAAACCAATAGTTGGAAGATTATTTTTAGCTCTATCTAATGAAAAATCCAAAACAGCGGGCTGACTAGAAACCATACCAATTAAAAAGCTAAATGGAATCTTGAATATCTTATAGCCAACAAATAACGCAGCAAAAGCACTAATTATAGAAATCAAAGCGCCAGCTAAAAATAGCCAACCACCGCCACCACTGATAATTGTTTGTAAAAAGGTATGTCCTGAGCGAATACCAATTCCAGCCAATAAGAGAATTAGCCCAAATTGTCGAAGCGTCAAATTAGCACTATAAGGCAAAGTCCAGACAATTGGCCCAGTTCTGCGGACAGAACCAAGTAGTAAAGCGACAATCAAAGGCCCTCCAGCAAACCCCAAATTAAAGGTAAAGCCTCCAGGAAACTGAAAAGTCACCATCCCTAAAAGTAACCCTAATGCCATTCCAAATCCAAAAGAAAACAAGTTGATTTGACTTAAATCCTGATAAGAATTACCAAATAATTTACTGAGTTTTTTCATTTCATCGTGCCTAGCCACAATCAAAACTCGGTCGCCTAGCTCCAAAACGGTTTCACCATTTGCCAACAAATCAATATCGCCACGTTTAACTCTTGTAATTATGGTAGAATATTTTTCTATTAGATTGAGAGAAGCAATTTTTTCGCCAGCAATATCAGCGTTTGATACAAAAAGACGGCGAACTTCATAGATAGAACGGTCAAAACTTAGTTCTTGTGACGCGGGTTCTCCTAGCTTTGCTATCGCTTCATCCAATATTTTTTCGCCACCTACTAATACTATTTGGTCGCCAATGTGCAATATGGTATCCATGTTAGGCAATAACTGCCCTTCGCTGTTTTGCATTCGACCGAAGGCAATTCGACCATGAAAATGCTGAAAAACCGTTCGTAGGCTAGCACCTTCTAATTGAGGATTTGTTATTGTTATTGATTTTTTACAAATATTCTCACTAATCGGATAATCTTTTTTGAGAATTTCTTCTTCTGCTTTGAAGTCAATATTAAGCCATTTTTGCATCATAGCAATCGCAAACATCGCACCCAAAACACCCATTGGATACGACAAAGAATAGCCAACTACGACCGCACTACTTAGGCTTTCTTGTAAGTCTAAAGCTTGAGAATTATTAATGAAATCAAGTAAAGCAGCCAATGAAGGCGTATTTGTTACGCTACCAGAGAGCAAACCAGCAGAAGTCGCAGCATCCAAACCAAAAAGAAAATGAACACCAACAGTTACCAAGGCATAAAAACAGAGAACGCCTATTATGAATGAAATATCTTTTGCACCCCGTTGTTTGAAGGTATAAAAGAAACCAGGTCCACTGCTTAATCCAATTGTATAGACAAAAATGGCTAATCCTAACACAATAATTACATCGGGAACTTTGAGTTCGGGGCTTAATGCGCCAAAACCTAAGCCAACAAAAAGTACAGCAGCTACGCCTAATTTTGTGCCTTTTATAGAAATATTACCTATGGCGTACCCAATGGCGGATACGATAAATAACAGTAATAACGGAGATTCTTTGAATGCTTCTATCATGGCGCAAATATAGTAAGATTGTCTTGCTATGAATATAGTTCATCGAAAAAGCGTATTTTTATATCAAAAAAAAGACACGTTTCTGAAAAAGAAAACATACTTTAAAAAACAGCCATTCATTCAAGTATTAAAAATCTAATTATGAAAAATGTTTTGACTTTTTTTATTGCTTTTCTAGTTACCGTTTCGACTTACGGACAAGGTTCGACAGGAAGCACTGGTTCAACTGATTCTACGGATAAGACCTCAAAAAAAACAACAACTAAAAAAGAAAATAATATTCCCTCTGATTGGAAATTATTTTCTAATGGAACACATTCTATTCAGTATCCACAAGATTGGACGTTGGACGAAAGCGGTCAAATGATGACTTCTTTTATCTTATTTTCTCCTTTAGAATCTGATTATGACCAATTCAAAGAGAATGTAAATTTGGTGATTCAAGATTTGGCAGCTTACGGAATGGCGAATATGTCATTGGATAGTTATGTTGAATTATCTCTATCTCAGATGCCCAATATCATTGAAAATTACACTTTGTCTTCTTCTGAAAGAAAAACCAAAAATGGAAAAACCTATCAAGAAGTCGTTTATACTGGCGTTCAGATGGGATATATGTTGAAGTGGAAACAGCGCGTTTGGTTAGAAGATAGCAAGGCTTATGTTTTGACATTTACAGGCGAAGAAACAAAATTTTACAGTGCAGGAAAGATAGGAACTAAAATTATGGATTCTATCCAAAAGAAATAATTGGAACGGATTTAGCATATTTATAAGTATAAATACAATCTAAATAATAGCTTATCGTTATTATGGAAATGCTTTTTTTTATGAAAAGCCTTATTATTTTAGAAAATAATTTTACAATAAAAAAATTGCCTAGCGAACGAAATTTACATTTTTTTAAAAACAAATACTACAAATAACTTCAATTGTTTTTTTCTAAAAAAGAACAATTGATAATCAAAAAGTAAATTTATGAGATACCTATTTTTGCTCCTGTTCGCAATAGGTTTGGGATTTTCTGGCAACAGCCAAAATACAACAAATCCTATTACGGAAGACAACCTAAAACAACTAAAAACCTACGAAGATTCGCTTCACGTCTTATCTTACCATGTTTTGAGAGACGAGAAATCTGAAGAACGTTATTACGCTTGTCAGTCATTGATTAAGACTTTTGTTAAGGCTCTCAAAATCAAAGATTCTTTCCAATACAAGTTTGATTCTGTTCGTCATGTTTCTATTATGTATCCAGCGGATAGCTCATTTCGAGTAATCACTTGGCAGTTATTTGTTAATTCTAATGATTACAGATATTATGGTGCAATACAGATGAACACAAGTGATTTGAAGTTATTTCCGTTAAGTGACCGCTCTTCTCAAATGGAAGCTGCCGAGCGCAAAATCGTTAATAATCGCCAATGGTATGGCGCATTATATTATAATATCAAACAGATTGATACTCCAAATGGTGCTTATTACACTTTGTTCGGTTTTGATAATTTGGGCGTTTTGACACGTAGAAAAGTGATTGACGTGCTTTCTTTTAATGAAGATGGTAAACCGCAATTTGGTGCGCCGATTTTTATGAAAAAGAATGAACAGACGATGAAGGAAACCACTAAAAATCGCGTAATTATGGAATATAGCGCAGAAGGTTCGATTACTTGTAATTATAACGATGAATATGGTTTGATTATTTTTGATAATTTGATTAGAATATCGGGCGGACTTAAAGGACAAGGTATGATGAATGTTTCAGATGGAAGCTATCATGGTTACAAATTTGATGGTCGTCAATGGGTTTATGTGGATAAAGTTTTTAATGATTTCCAGGAAACCGCGCCTCGTGACAAACCCGTTTTGGATAACCGAAAAGATGGGCTTTTTGGGCCAGGTCGAAAGAATAAAAAGAAATAGTACCGTCGAATTTATTCGACTATTTAGAAGTAATGAAAGTGAAATAGAGCGTTTTGGCGTTTTATTTCACTTTTTTTATTAAAAATGCTGTTTAAAATTAAGGTGTTTAACAAATAGAAGAATCCGTGTTTTTATTTTCATTACTTTTACAAACTCAACTTACTCTTTTATCGTTCTTTAATATGTTTTATGCCATGAATACACTAATAAAAGGCTATATAGATTAGTGCATTCGTGGCATAGAATCATTCAAATCAACACAATGAAAGTTTCCATTACATCTATCGAATTAAAAGGGCCTTTGAAGTTTTTCGCGCTTTCTTTGAAAGCTATGAATATCATGAAACAGCTCAAAGCAACGAATCATGTTGCAATGAAAAAACAAGGTATTTGGACGAAGCATTATACCATGACGCTATGGAATAATGAAGAAGATATGAAGGATTTTGCAAGAAGTGGCGCACACCTCAAAGCGATGAAAGAGAGTGCAGAAATAGCTAAAGAAATTAGAAGTATTACGATTGATGCCACTGAATTCCCAGATTGGAAAACAGCTAAAACGCTTTTAGAATCCGCTAAACCAATAAAGTTTTAAATAAGATTTTGATGAAAATAGCGATTGCCCAAAGTCAATCCATCAAAGGAGCTATTGAAAAGAACATTAAAAGACATATTCAATTTATTGAAAAAGCGATTGAATTTAAGTCTGATTTAATTGTTTTTCCAGAACTTTCGATAACAAATTATGAACCAGAATTAGCGGCTGAATTGGCTAAAAATATTAACGATTCTATCTTTGATATTTTTCAACAATATTCAGATACTCATCAAATAACAATCGGTATAGGAATGCCGACAGGTAAAGAGAAGGATATAAAAATAAGTATGCTTATCTTTCAACCCAACCAAAAAAGGGTTATTTATTCCAAGCAATATTTGCATTCCGACGAGTTAGCTTATTTTCAAAAAGGCAATTCTCAAACCTTTTTTACTATAAAAGGAATAAAAATAGGTATTGCTATATGTTATGAATCGTTGCAATTAGCGCATTTTTTGAATTGTAAAAAAGACGATGCGACTATTTACATCGCAAGTGTTGCGAAGTCTCAGAAAGGAATAGAGAAAACGATTCCGTATTTTCAAGAAATTTCATCAGAATACCAAACTCCTATTTTGATGGTAAATAGTGTCGGCTATTGTGATAATTTTAAGAGCATGGGACAAAGTGCTGTTTGGGACAAAAAAGGAAATTTAATGAAACAGCTAGATGATAGGAGTGAAGGAATGATAGTTGTTGATACAAAAAAAATGAAAGCCCAAAAAGTAGAATTGGCATTTTGAATTGGAAAAGACTAATAAAAGTCAGTATTCCTTATTTTTTAATTCTCTTATAAGTAAAATATAATAACTCTGACTTATAAGGACATTCAATAACATCAAAATGAAAAAAAGTGTACTAAAAAAATGTTTACTGTCAATAGGCATGACGATTAGCTTAATGACATTCTGTGCATTGGCATTACATGGACAAAAAAATGCACCAATGGAAATTTATACTTTTCAACAGCATAAAATAGAACATACTAATCCTGAAAAAAACAAGACAACCATTTTCGTTAGTGGAATGCAAGACGATAAAGTTATTAATATAACTTTGGTAAAAATGAAAGAAGCGGTTACCGAATTAACAATTAACGACCAAGAAATTGAAAAGGCTAACTTGGAAAGTTACCAAATTTTGACGGACTATATTTTAGATTACGCAGATACGCCTCGCGAAGAAACGACCTTAGAGGAAGTTATAACGGAGAAAGGAGGAGAGGAGCAAGTTAAAAAAGGATTATATAATAAGGTTTTGAATGATGCACTTATTGCAGAATTATTAAAAGACAAGTTGATTGAAGAAGATACGCAAGTATATGATTTGATGATTTTGTATGATAAAATGTACTTTAATGCCAAACAACAATCTGCCGAAATGGCGAAACGTTATAAGGCTTTATATGAAGATTTGTCGGGTATCAAAATTGAACGAACTACTTTTTACCATTTGAGCCAAAGTTTGTAAAGTGAGATTGTTTTATTAAAAATATTGGTTCTTTGTAAAATCCCGTGGAAATCGTATGATATTGTTTTTTAATACAGAATTTCGACGTTGTGATTGGAGACTCGTGATTAGTGATTGGTTGCTCCGCTATTATTAGCAGCAGCAGCGGAGCAACCAATCACTAATCACGAGCAACCAATCACAACGCAACAATTTTATACTTTCTACTCATTTTATTCGTCAATCACGGGATTTTTCAAAGAACCAAAATATTTAGAGTTGAGTTAAGTAATTTATTGATTTTACGCAATTTTTTAAAATGTAGTGTTCGCCTAGATATGCGACTAATAAAAGTATTTTTTTTGTAAAAAAAGCAATAATCGAAGCGTCTATTTTTTAAGAAAATGACCTTTTTAAAACATTCAACACTTATTCTTTGTACTATATATTATACATTCTTATCATTTTACGAAAAAGAAACCATGAAATTAGATATACTCGCTATTGCAGCACATCCTGATGATGTAGAATTAAGTTGTTCAGGTACATTGATGAAGCACATCGAAATGGGCTATAAGGTCGGCATCATTGATTTGACAAGAGGAGAATTAGGAACGCGAGGAACACCAGAATTGCGCCTAGAAGAAGCGCAAGCAGCAGGTAAAATTATGGGAATTTCTGCTCGTGAAAATATGAGAATGGCGGATGGTTTTTTTAAAAATGACCGCGAACATCAACTTCAACTCATTCAAGCGATTAGAAAATATCAACCAGAAATCATCTTCGCTAATGCGGTTACTGACCGTCATATTGACCACGGAAGAGGTTCTTCTTTGATTAGTGATGCTTGCTTTTTGTCTGGTCTTATCAAAATAGAAACTTATGAAAACGGTAAATTACAAGATAAATGGCGACCAAAAACGGTTTATCATTGTATTCAAGACCGTTATATAAAACCAGATTTTGTAGTTGATATTACGCCATACATTGACCGAAAAATGGAATCAATCTTAGCGTATCGTTCGCAGTTTTTTAACGAAAGTTACGAAAAGAACAAAGAGGAATTGCAAACGCCTATCTCTGGAAAAGACTTTTTTGAGTTTTTAAAAGCGCGTTGTAGAGAAATGGGCAGACCGATAGGTGTAGAATACGCAGAAGGTTTTACGGTTGAGCGCACAATAGGCGTAGAGAATATTTTTGATTTGAAGTAATTATTTTAGTTTTTGATTTGAACCACAAAGGGACAAAGAATGCAAAGGTTATATACCCCTTTGTTTTCTTTGTCTCTTTGTGGTTCAAATACATTACAAATACAAAATCATACGCCAATTCTAGATTATTTGGCATCTTTTGTTTGAGTTACATTTTTTATAAAAAAGAAAAAACTAAACAAATGAAAAATATAGGAATAACCATATTAGCACTTCTAATAACTTCAATGGCTTTTGCACAAACCGCCAAATCAACCACTTTTAAAGTATGTAAAGTCAAAAAGGCAAAGAAAGATTTATCTGAAATGTCTATGCAAGAAGCCTTGAATGGCTTATTGATAAGAGACGCAGCGGCAAATAAATATGATTTGAGGAAGCCAAAAAAACAACGCCCCGAAATTATTTGCAGCTCTGGAAATAGTGAAGATAATATCGTTTTTGCACACACGAATCCTTTAATGGAAGCTATCTATGTGGCTTATGCGCAGCATCGACCGTTGGTTATTTCGCCAGATATGATTTGGCTGACGATTGCTCAAGGCTTAACCATTCATATCAAAGAAAACTCCGAAGAATTGCGAGATGTTTTCGTTGACCACGCAGGGCAAGTCAATTTGGATATAGAACGAACGTATTACGCGCCACATTCCAAGGAATACTGGGAAGGTATTTTTCCTGATTTCTCCGCAGCCATTGCCAAAAATACCAAAGATGACGTTTTCAATCTGATTACGCCTAAGTTTTCTACGACAACGATAACCGAAAAAGCGGCTTTTGAAATCACGCTTATGGATGCGATGAGTCCATATTTTACTTATTCTGTATCGGTGAGTTGCGGCATTCCAGAGATTACGTTAGAAGGAGAATACGAAGATTGGGTGGCGATTGAAGAACGAATCGCCTTGTTGGATAAATATGGTTTGGATTGGTGGACTGATAATTTGAAAGAGATGATTCAAGAATTTAAGGCGGCAAGTAAAGGCAAAGTGAATAAGAAATTTTGGAAAAATATCTTTGTAGAAAAAAGTGTCGTAGTCGGTTGTGCTTCCGAACCGCATTACAAAGGCTGGGCGTTTGAGTTGTTTCCTTATTTTAAAAATGGCATTGATAGAGGCGGAAATACCATTTTTAATAAAAATCCCTTGGTTGAAAATGGCGAAAAGAAATTAAATTCTGCTGGTTGGCAAACAGATTTGTCTGTTTTTCCTAGTGGAATTTCTAAAGCCAAGGTTTTATTGAATGACAATGGTGCGATGACGATGCTTTATTTCAATGCTGGTTTTATTGGTTTTACTCAAAATAAAGAAACAAAAGCTGTTCGCCCACGCATCGAATGGTTTATTGTCGATGCTAAAAAACAACCTTCCGCGACGGAGTTGGCGAAATATGAAGGGAAGTGAGACGGTGGACGGACGCTTCGCTGACGGACGGCTACGCCTGACGGGTGTTTTAGCCGTTTAGTAGGTGTATTTATGATAAAAAAGCCGTAATCAAAAGGCTAAAACACCGTCAGCAAAGCGTCCGTCCACCGTCAGGCGAAGCCGCCCGTCAACCGTCAGTGAGGAACGAGCGTCCGTCAAGGCGAAGCCGCCCGTCAACCGTTCTAAAAAAATGATTACATTTGCGGAAATAAAACCTAGATTTTTTTAAAAGAGAACGGAGATAATGAGTATAGAAAAAGAATTAAAGGCGCGAAGTGGCTCAAAATGCGAACTTTGCACCTCAGAAGATAACTTAGAAGTATTTGTAGTTGCACCAAAAACGGGAGATTATGCAGATGAATGTGTAATGATTTGTGGCAATTGCAACGAACAAATGGCAAATGCGGATAAAATAGAAATTAATCACTGGAGATGTTTGAATGATAGTATGTGGAGCGAAGTACCTGCGGTGCAAGTTGTCGCTTGGAGAATGCTTGACCAACTCAAAAATGAAGGTTGGACACAGGATTTGTTGGATATGATGTACTTGGATGATGACACATCAAATTGGGCAAAAGCATTAGAAGATGAATTTAAAGTAATTCATAAGGATGCCAATGGAGTAATCTTACAGGCTGGCGATACGGTGAGTCTAATCAAAGATTTGAATGTAAAGGGAGCTAATTTTATTGCAAAAAGAGGAACTCCTGTTCGTAGAATCACCTTAGTTAAGGATAATGGAGGACATATAGAAGGGCGCATTAATGGGCAACATATTGTGATTTTGACAGAGTTTGTCAAGAAAATTAAATAAAACCGCAGAATTTAGAATGTAGAAGTTGCTACCGCTGTTTCGTCCTTTTATTGGCTAAAACAGCGGTAGCAACTTCTACATTCTGCGGTTCGATATTCATCTGTTCTGCGGTTCAATATATCCTATCGAATGCCTGCAAATATTTTTTTGATACTAAAACGCCCACTACCGTTGGCCATAATCATCATCAATCCGCCAGCGATGGCAAAATTTCTAACTAAAAATTCTTGGTCAATTTCATTATTCAAATCCGAATAATAAATTGTACTCGGTATCAAGAAAAGTGCTAAAAAAGTAGCTCCTAATTTTGCTCGATAGCCAGTCAAAACAGACAAACTACCCAAAACCATTAAGATAACACCAGTCATAAAAAGCGAATGAGTTTTATAAGTAAGACCGTATTCAACCATCATTTCTTTAGTCGTTGTGGGATTTGAAATATTATCATACGCCCAAAAAAAGAAAATAAATGAAATGAAAATACGACCAATTAAGTCCAGAATATTTTTCATAAAATGATTTAGTTAGGGTGAATTTTATCTGACACGAATGCACGAATAAACTATTTTATTCGTGCATTCGTGGTTATTTAACCTATTTTTTTGTAAAAAGTGCTTGAATATTCTTAGCATCTTCCACTTCAATTCTACCACTCAATAGCAGGCGCAATTCTCTACGTCTCATTGCTGCATCATATCTATTTTCCTCTTCGCCAGTCAGTGGAAGTACAGGCGCAACTTTAATTGGTTTTCGTTTAGCTTCATCTAAAGCAACGAAAGTTAGAAATGCGTCATTACATTTACGAGGATTTTTTCCGAGTATATCCGCAGCAAAAACTTCCACAAAAATTTCCACAGAAGTATTAAATGCACGCGTTACGCAGGCGTGTAAGGTAATTACATCGCCATTATGAATCGGTTTATCAAACGAAACATTATCAACAGAAACAGTCACAACATGTGCGGCACAGTGTTTTCCAGCACATATTCCAGCCACAATATCCATCCAGCGCATTAAGTTACCACCCATCAAATTCCCCAAAGGGTTCGTATCATTGGGCATAACCATTTGCGTCATTGTCGTTAGTGATTCGCTCACTTTTTTGGCATCCATTTTTTATAATTAGTATTAGTTAATTTTTATAATTTTCTTTCACAAAAGTATCATCTAAAATATTTTCATCGCTTAGATTGATTGCTTTAACAGAAACGACTGACGTCTCTGAAATTCCATCATGCCAGCCTTTTGCTCCAAAAAACGAAAAAGCTTCAAACAGTAAAAATCGACCAAAAGTTCTAATTAAGATTGACTTAAAGCGATTTTGCTCAAATGTAACAAAACTATTATTATGTAGTTTTCCGATTGTTTGCAAAAATAAAGATTCAAGTACAAAATAATAAATGAATAAATTCAGAGCAATAAACCAATAGGGATTAGAATTGAAAAAAGAATCTCTACCAAAAATAGTTTCAGAATTTGATAATAGATCTATATTTGAAAAAGCAATAGCTAGAACAATTGTCAAATCAATTAATCTGTTTATAAATCGTGCAAACTGATTAACAGGCTTCGTTATCTTATTTTCTGAT
>CAKZLT010000202.1 GCA_937127195.1 uncultured Saprospiraceae bacterium | reverse complement strand
GATGCCCGAAGTTCCACACATTATACCAACACTCAATGTCATTCCGACGATTTCGAAAGTTGCTAAATCAAATGCATTTAAAGCATAAAAATAATACGCAATCAAACCATACAATAATGGCAAATTCAAATATAATAGCCAATCAAATAATCGTTGACGAAGTGCAGAATCTTCTTCGGTAGGTTTAAGGTTCGCGGTTTTTCCTTTTGAAAATAACTCTACAATCGGAATAACACCAAAAGCAATTGCCAAACCAGAATAGCTAAAAATGCCTTGCCAATAAATCCCCAAATACACCGATAAAATCGGAATATAGGCAATTAAATATTTTAAATCTTTCATTTTTATAGTTGAATTAAGTCTAAAATTGATTGTACTAAATTCGCATTTTTTAACTTAATCCACTAATTTTAAACAAAAAACAGCCCACAACTTACGTTGCAGGCACAGAAAGGATGGTTCGATATACATCGAACTTAAGCAATAAATCGTGTATTTCTTTTTGATGATAGGTACTTGAAATATAAAGAGGCTTATCAAAACTAACGGTTACTACTTAGCATTGTTAAAGAATATTTAAAGAGAAAATTTAAAAGGCTACTAATAAAAGTGTCTCTGCTCTGAATAGTAACAACTAATGAATGTTTGTATTTAAATCTTTAATGTTAATTGAGGCTACATCAAATCACAGGGGAAAATTTTTTTTGTTCTTAGGAATAAATGAACAGCTTAAGTGTGAATAGGGCGGTTATTAAAACCGCCCTTCACGGAATAAATCACAACTGTTTTAATTTACTATACTACTATTTACTATGAATCTTTTATACGCCTAATACTTCGGCATCAACAGCGAACTTTGTATAAACTTCAATTTCAACATCACTATTCAAAACTTCGTCAGTTATTGTTTTTACTCTTAACTGAAATTTATCTGCTTTGATATATTCTTTGATGTCATTCGCATTTACTTCCAAAGTAATCATATCGACATCCGCAGGAACAGATGTTTTTGAAGCGATTTCGAGTTCTGATAAACCATCCGCGTTGATAAAAATTCTAATTTCTTCTAAGAAATCAAAGTCTCTATCGCCTGGAGCAGTAATGTCCATGGTCATTTTCGTCAAGATAATTTCTTGAATTAGCTCCTTGTTGGTATCATTATTTCCGAAAGTTGTTGTTGCATTTGTTGTCGTTTTTGGTGTGAATAGGTCAAACGGAAGTGTAATTCCCGAACTCGCAGGAACGGTTACGCTCGTCGTGAACTCCATATCAAATTGAGTGTATTCATTCAAATCACAACTTGCAAGCCCAAAAATGACTAATGCTGTTACTAATAATCCTAATTTTTTCATACTACTTTTGCTTTTAAAATTTTATTAAAATAATATCACAAATTAGCAGGTAAACATTTATTGCTTTTGTTTCCTTTCTGCTATTTTTGTTTCTTTTGAGAGAGATTGAAATTCGTCTTACTATTTAATCCTATTGATTGTTTGCTCTTATATACGAGTCAATATATACAACTGGATTTTTTTATCCTTTTTTATCTATTTGATTACTTTTCTATCTATTAGACTAAACGTGTACGAGGCAAACATAATTTTTGTTTTCTTTTTTTTTTAAAATTTCAAAAATTAAATCAATTGCTTTCTATTGATTGTTTGCTCTTATATACGAGTCGATGTAATCAACTGGATTTTTTATTTCTTACTTTTTTTTAAAAAAATTAAAATGAACATAAAAATTGTTGCTTTCGGAATAGCTACTGATATACTCAAAGCCCGAGAACTTGAAATCAATATCAAAGATGGCGCAACGGTAGAAGATGTCAAACACTATCTAAAAGCGACTTATCCGCCCTTTGAAAAGTTGGCTAGTTTGTCGCTTGCCGTTGGCGAAGAATATCGCGCAGATGATTATATAATTACTAAGAACCAAGAAGTTGTGATTATTCCGCCTGTCGCTGGGGGTTAGATTTGAGTGATTAATTGGGAGGGCTTTTAATTAGTCACATAGAAACAAAAGAGACAATGAAAAATATAGATATTCAATTATTAGAAAGAAATTTGGACTCCGCAGAAGCAGAAGCATTTGTTACGAATGAAAATTGTGGCGGAATCGTTACTTTTGTGGGAACGGTGCGCAAATTCACAAAAGGGAAAGAAGTTCAGCGGCTCGAATTTGAAGCCTACGAACCAATGGCAATTAAAGAAATGACTAAAATTGCCAATCAAATCCTCGAAAAATATCCTGCTTTTCGGATAGCGATTCATCATCGAGTGGGCATTTTGCCATTAAAAGGAATTGCAGTTGTGATTTCGGTAGCTTGTCCGCATCGTAAAGATGCTTTTGCGGCTTGTCAGTTTGCAATTGATACCTTAAAGGAAACCGTTCCGATTTGGAAAAAAGAGATTTTTACGGATGGTGAAGTTTGGGTAGCGGCGCATCCGTAGTGTTGAATGGCTTTTGAAAATTGCCAATAATGATTTTTGAAAAAATAGAAAGATGAAAAAAATGTTTTCGACCACTATCGGACAATTACGAACAGTGGCATTTATGGAAGGAATTTCGTTTTTGTTGTTACTATTTGTAACAATGCCTTTGAAATATTTAATTCACATTGAAGGTCCTAATCAATATGTGGGAATGGCACACGGGTTTTTATTTTTGGCTTATATTGCTTTGGTGATTTTTGCCAAATTCAAATACAAATGGTCAATTTTAACAACTTTAGGAGCATTAGCAGCTTCTGTTATTCCTTTTGGAACGTTTTACGCGGATGATAAGATTTTTGCTTTGGAAAGTGGTGATTAGTGATTGGTGATTAGTGATTGGTTCTTTTGGTTGTTGCCAATAAAAGAACCAATCACCAATCACCAAAAACTACCCTTCTTTCTTCATTTGTGGGAAGAACAAGACTTCTTGAATCGAATGCTGGTTCGTCAACATCATCACTAGGCGGTCAATTCCGATACCTAGACCAGAGGTTGGCGGCATACCAAATTCGAGTGCGCGTAAGAAATCTTCATCTAATACCATTGCTTCATCATCGCCGCGAGCAGCTAGACGCAATTGCTCCTCAAAGCGAGCGCGTTGGTCAATCGGATCATTCAATTCCGAATAAGCATTAGCGATTTCCTTACCATTCACGAATAGCTCAAAACGCTCTACTAAGCCTTCTTTGCTACGGTGTTTCTTTGCCAAAGGAGACATTTCGACAGGATAATCGGTGATATAAGTGGGTTGAATTAAGTGTTCTTCGACTTTCTCACCAAATATTTCGTCAATCAATTTACCTTTACCCATTGACTTATCTACCTCAATGTGTAATTGCTTACAAACTGCTCTCAAACCTTCCTCATCCATTTCAGAAACGTCAATTCCTGTATATTCTTGGATAGAATCATACATTGTTAAGCGACGATAAGGACCTTTGAAATCTACTATATTCTCACCATAAGGTGCTTTTGTAGTACCGTTGACAGCCATTGCAATGTGTTCGATACAATTCTCGACCATCTCCATCATCCAGATATAGTCTTTGTACGCCACATATATTTCCATTGCCGTAAACTCTGGATTGTGCGTTCTGTCCATTCCTTCGTTACGAAACATCTTAGCAAACTCAAACACACCATCAAAACCAGCTACGATTAATCTTTTCAAATATAATTCGTTGGCGATACGCAAATACAAAGGCATATCCAACGTATTGTGATACGTCTCAAATGGCTTTGCTGCCGCGCCACCGTGAATCGGTTGCAAGATTGGCGTTTCGACTTCCATCCAGCCTTTTTCTACAAAAAAGCTACGCATAGAGGTAATAACTTTAGAGCGTTTGACGAATATTTCTTTGAATCTCGGGTTCACCGTCAAATCAACGTAACGCATACGGTAACGTAATTCTGGGTCTTTGAACTCATCGTAAACCTTTCCTTCTTTGTCTTTTTTGACGACAGGCAACGGGCGAAGCGTCTTTGCCAAGAACTTTAATTCTTTTACTTTTATAGAAATCTCGCCCGTTCCCGTTGCGAAAACCTCACCGACAACACCGATATAATCACCAATATCTAGCAATTTAACCAGTTTTTTGTAACGGTCAGTTTCTTCTGGTGTAGTTCCAAGGTCTTTTTTTCCGATGTATAATTGAATGCGACCAGCCGAATCTTGCAATTGTGCAAAAGGTCCACGCTGTCCCATGAATCGACCTGCAATGCGAATTCTGCCACGCTTTGCAACGCTATATTCGCCTAAAGCACTTTCTTTGACTTCGGCACAAAATGCCTCAAAAGTCATTGGTTCGCGACCAAGTGCAGCATCAAATTCCACCGTCTCGGCAAGCGTTACGGATTGCTTCAAGTCTTCGTCTGCTAATACTTGACTAGCACGAAAACGGTTTTTGAATAATGCCTTTAATAATGTAGTAGCTCCCGTTTCGCCAATACCTTTCAAATCCGCCAACTTCTTTGTGAGATTCTTATGAAAAATCTCTGTTGTCATGTCCGTTGATTTGAAATCAACTTCAAACATTTCGGCTGGGAAAGGCTCAAATCCTAGGTCGATGATTTTTTGCATCGACGCTCTCCTTACTACTTCCTGTTCGCTTAACTGCATTTTTTATTATTTAATTATCGTGTCGTTTTCTTTTTTAGAAAAAACGCTTTATAACTCGCTTTACTATATAACCATTCTAAAATCCAAAAACGTTCAATTTGAACTACTTTTGTTTAGTAACAACAAAAATAAGGACTTGATTAGACTTTTTAAAAAAAAGTGGAAATTAGATTGAAAAGAGTCTTAGTTTATTTCGGTGGGTTGGTTGTTTTTGTTATATTGAGACTTCAAAATATTGGGAGTGTATTTTTAGTGTGAAGGTACATAGAGCCCGATGTTACCTGCAAGCAAGAAGAAAGAAAACAACTTCCTGCCAAAAATCACTTAATAGCATCAAAAAAATTCGCATCAAAAAAAGAATCTGCAAAAAATATTTGCATTAGTTAGGAATCCTACCTATATTTGTGCCAGCAATTTTGCTTATTAATTTAAAATTTATTAAAAATGAAAAAATCAATTTTTTATCACGCAGGTTGTCCAGTATGCGTAAGTGCGGAACAGGACATAATTAACTTAATCGGTACAGAGAACGTAGAAGTGGTTCACTTTGGAGAGAACAGCAGCAGAATAGAAGAAGCTGAAAAGGCAGGTATTAAATCTGTTCCAGCTCTGGTCACTCCAAATGGCAACGTTCTTCATATCAATTTTGGAGCATCAATGGCAGACGTAAAAGCATAGTCTATTTTTTTAACAGTACAAGTTAGGAGTCCTGACTTTAAATGTCAAAACCTTATCATGTTAAATAAAATGGGTACAGCAAAAATTATCGTTTCAGTACTCGCCATAACAATGGCGGGTACTGTTTTCTTTCAATCAAATAAAGTTTCTAAAATGGAAAATACCATTCAAAAAAAAGTCAATGTTTGGGATACTTATGTGACTAAAAAGGACGGCAATATTATGCACTTTGATATTATTGCCCCTGTCGAAATAACTGACACCACTACTATTTATGATTATGGAAAGGAATACCTCAAAACAAAAAATCAAGAAGGACAGCCAATAACTTCAAAGCAATGCAGACTTTGCCATATTGAACGCCTAAGCCCCGAATGGGAAGTGGAAATTGATAAAAAGGGCTACTTCATCATCGAAATGGAAGGATGTAATTAGTAAATATAATTAGGATTGCTAACTTTGTAGGAATCCTAATTTTTTTTTCATTTAAACTATAAAATTGAATATAGAAGCAAAAATATTAAACGGATTAGAAAGACTCTCAGAAGCATTAAAAGCATTACTTTGGGAAAAGGCAAAAGTGTATGGAATTAGCCCTATTCAAATTCAGATATTATTATTCATAACTAACCACAAAATAGAAATATGCAACGTTAGTTATATGGCTAAGGAATTTAATGTTACCAAAGCAACAATTAGCGATGCGATAAGAGTATTACTCAAAAAAAGATATTTAGAAAAAGATTTCTCACCAATAGATAAACGAAGATTTAATTTAACACTTACTCCCTTAGGAATTGAATTGGTTAGTAATCTGTCAGAATATGCAACTCCTTTCGAAGAAGAGTTGTCAATGTTCGAAGAACAAAACTTAAGTACAGTTTATGACACTTTAACAAAATTAATATTCCAACTAAACCAACGAGATATAATTCAAGTCCAACGAACTTGCTTTAACTGTAAATATTATAATGGAGACAGAAAAGATAGCCATTATTGCAATCTTTTGAAAAGTGAATTGAAAAAGCACGAAATAAGGTTAGATTGTAATGAATTTGAAGAAGAAGCCAGCAGGTAACATTGCATACGACGTTCATGCCCAGCAAAAGCTGGTCACGACGTGTATGCGAGACCGTTGTAGTGCATTAAAAAATGAATAAAGAAAAAACAATTAGCGTATCAATCGGAATTATCATCGACAAAATCTGAACCAAATATTGATTTAAAAAACTTTATTTTCTGAATAATTCAAATTCAAAAAAACATGGATAAAATATAAAAAAGGGCTATTATTGTAGTAAGTTCAAAACTCTCACAGGTGTGAGAGAATTAAAATAAAGTATGAAACCTAAAGAAATTGAAACATATAAAATCCTCTTTGAAAAAGTTGTTGGTATCATTGGAGAAACACGTATAAAAGCTTACAAAAGCTTAACGAAATATCAATTATCTCTGAATTTTGAAATTGGAAAACTTATTGTCGATAGCCAAATTAAACATGGTTGGGGCAAACATATCGTAACAGAATTATCAAAAGATATAAATCAAGTTATTGATGGAATAACAGGATATTCTCCTCAAAATTTATGGAGAATGCGTCAATTTTACCTTGAATATCGTGAAAACGAACAGCTACAAGAATTAGCACTTCAAGTACCTTGGGGGCAAAATTTACTAATCATTCAAAAAGTAAAAGATAATATAGAGAAACAATATTACTTACAAGCTACAATTGAAATGGGTTGGAGTAGAGCAGTTTTACTTAATCAAATAAAAGCAAATGCCTACGAACATCACATGATAAATTCAAAACAACATAATTTTGAAAAAACGCTGCCTGTAAACCTGTCAGAACAAGCTATTGAAGCCTTAAAAAGTGAATATAATTTAGATTTTCTAGGAATTACAAAACCTGTTTCAGAAAGACAACTCGAAAATCGTCTAATTGAAAATGTTAGAAGATTATTAATGGAGCTAGGTTATGGTTTTTGCTTTATTGGAAATCAGTATCGTTTAAAACTCAATCAAAAAGAATATTTTATAGATTTATTATTCTATCATCGAATACTCAAATGCCTAATTGCTGTTGAATTAAAAGTAGTTGAATTCGAACCAGAATTTGCAGGTAAAATGAATTTCTATCTTGAATTACTTGATGATACAATTAAAACTAAAGACGATAATCCAAGTATAGGAATAATACTTTGTCCAGAAAAAGATGATATTGAAGTTGAATATGCTTTAAGGTCAAGTAATAAGCCAATTGGCGTTGCTGAATACCGATTAACTCAAGAATTACCAGAAAAACTGAAAGGAAAGCTTCCAACAAAATTAGAGATTAAAGAATTACTAGAAAGGTATAAAGAATTAGACTAAAAAATAAAAAAAGTATGCGCCCAACAAAACTAATGAACATCTGCCAGCCGCGGCAAAAACTGCGTTTGTAGTTGTTGCAGGACGTTGGCGGTAATGAAAAATAAATGATAATGTAGAAGGTGTTGATAAAATTCTAAAAATATGTTATTAATATACTCCTAGGTCGATGATTTTTTGCATCGACGCTCTCCTTACTACTTCCTGTTCGCTTAACTGCATTTTTTATTATTTAA
>CAKZLT010000201.1 GCA_937127195.1 uncultured Saprospiraceae bacterium | reverse complement strand
GACAGGTTTTGGAAAGTCCAAAATAAAAATGATTTGGAGTGAATTACATCTTCCGACAACACGGATTTATAATTTCTATTTATCCGTTTTCCTCGGTATGATACTTTTTTTAAAACGTAATTTTTTTGAGAAGAGAAAACGGACTTTAGTTTAGCTTATGGATTAAAATAGGATTTTTACAAACAGTTGAAGTTGAAGTATTTTTTAATAAAAAAAAATAAAATATAACATTAGAAGGATAATGATTACGATGATAGGTATAAAAAAAGAAGACTTTCGACGCTGACTAGAAGTCTCTTCTAATGTGCGTCGAAAGTCATTAAGGTCTTGATTCCCGAAAGTTTCTTGTAATTGTTCATCTAATTTGTCCTGCTTCTTTTTATTGGTATTATTTTTCATGCCTACTCAGTTAGTTCTTGATATCGTTTATCATTTTGTATCAGTTCTTTTAAATATTCTTGACACTGATGCTTTCTTTTTGAAGCGTAGTTGGCACTTTTGAACCCCATAATTTGAGCGATTTCAGACATAGATTTGCCTTCAAAATATAAAGTTAGTATTTTTTGATATGAAGGTTTTAATAATTTAAATTTTTCTTCATATAACTTTTGCTTTTCTCGTTCAATGATTTCAATGTCAGTAACATTTTCTTCTTTTATTTCAAAAACTATACCTTCATTGATTTCATTTGTTCTTTTTATTTTATTTAGCTTTCTTAACCATAGCTTTTTACAAATCCCAAACAGATATTGCCCAAAAGTACTTTGAATAACTAAAGTATCCGTTTGAATTTTATTAAAAAGAATAATTAATCCATCTTGAAAAATATCATTAGCTTCCGCTTTCGTTCCACTATTAGCACAGATATACTGTTCAATATTCTTCAAAAAATCTGAGTAAATCTTTTTAACGACCTTACGATTATTGGTTTTTATACCAGTGATGTAATATTCGTTGGGTAATTGTTTTTGATCTGTTTTAAAAAATGTCAATCTTATCATTCTGTGGTTTTTAAAAAAATTGAGAGCCTCTAATTTAGTTAAATGTGTTTGCATAGTTTTTTCTTCAAATATTCCATACAAAAATCCGTTTTAAAGTAGAAAAACACCTCTCTATTTGTAACATAAAAATAGCTTATTTGTAACATGAAAATTATAAATATGTATATTGGTTTATTTTCTAGTTTTATATATTTTTTTATAAATTGAGAGATTGAGTATTATTATTTGCAAATAAAGTTGGTAAGAAAGAAATAGAGTTCTTCAAATATTTTAGCAAAAAGATAAATAGAGCCTAAATAGACAATCTACCCGATAGAATAGAAGCCTATTTTATCAGATAGATAGATAAAAGGAATGAATTGGAAACTATCGGTTTATTTTTGAAGGTGAAGCACCAAAGTGTTTTTTGAAGGCACGAGAAAAATTGGTCGATGAAGAAAACCCCGTTTTGTATGCTACTTCGGTAATCGTTATTTTTTCAGTTTCTAACAATTCTTTTGCCTTCTCTAGTCGAATAGTTCTGACCAATTGCCCAGTTGGCAGATTAGTCAGAGCTTTAATTTTGCGATGTAATTGCATTCTACTCAAATAAAAAACTTTGCCTAATTTATCTCCATTCAAATCTTCATCAGTTATATTTTCAAGAATATAATTTTTAAAATCTGCAATAAATTTATCTTCTTTTTCAAAGGTAGAAACTTCGTTTTCTATGGGGTGTTCATTCGATAATTGAGACGCAGTATGATAGCGATTTTGTAACATTTGCCTCAATTCAATCAATTTACGAATACGCAAAACCAATTCTTGAGGGCTAAAAGGTTTGGTCAAATAAGCATCCGCACCACGTCGTAAACCTTCTAATCGGCTTGCGAGCGCAGATTTTGCGGTAAGCAAAATGATAGGAATATGAGAGGTACTTAATGTTTGACGAATGAATTGAGTAACTTCAAATCCATCTTTTTTGGGCATCATCACATCTGAAATAATCAAATCAGGAATGATGGCTTGCGCTTTTTCAATACCTTCTTCTCCATCTTTTGCTTCGGTGACTTGATAAATATTTTCATCAATACACGAACGAATATAAGAGCGTAATTCGTGATTATCTTCTATGATGAGTAATTGAAGTTTATTGTCTTGAATAATTACCGTTTCTGTTAAGGCAAGATTCTTTTCTGATGCTTCAATTGATGGATTAATAGCTAAAACTTGCGGTTGAAGTTCATTCTCCGTTTCAATCGTTGATACTAAAATAGGCAACTCTAAAATGAAAGTCGTGCCTTTACCCAATTGGCTTTCCGCTTTGATAGTACCATTTTGCAATTCTACCAATTCTTTAACCAATGCCAAACCTATACCTGTGCCTTCTTGCAATCTGGTAGAGGAATCATCCGTTTGATAAAACCGATTAAAGATGTTTTTTAGATTTTCTGGCGCAATGCCTCGACCTGTATCTTGCACTTCGACGATTATCAAGTCAACATTATTGTTTTTTAAATTCATGGTGACTGTTCCATTCTCAGGAGTAAATTTAATGGCATTTGATAGTAAATTGAATAGAATTTTATTCCATTTATTTTGGTCATAATTAGTAAAAAGATGAGAATTAGAGGATTTAAAAATCAAGTTCAATCCTTTTTGATTTGCCATCGGCTGCATTTGTTGGACAATCAATTGAGATTGTTCTACAATATCTCCATGCGAGGTTTCCAATTTCATATTTCCGCTTTCTAGCTTAGAAATATCAAGCAATTGATTGATTAAACCTAATAGATGTTGTGCATTTCTTTGCACGCCTTTGAGCTTTTTATATAAAGTTTTCTCAGGCGGTCGTTGCTCCTGAATTTGTTCCAAAGGCCCGAGAATAAGCGTCAAAGGCGTTCGGAATTCATGCGTAATATTAGAGAAAAACCTTGTTTTAGCTTGGTCAAGTTTTTTAAGTTCTTCGGTTTGTTCTTGAATAGTAGCAGTACGAGCTTTGACTTCTTCTTCTAGCTGTGATTGTACTTTTTTGAGATTCGCCAAACGCATTTGAAAAAAGAAATAAGTGACTATTGAAACTACAAAAATAAGGATTATAATAAACCAAATTTGTAAATAAAATGGTTTTAAAACCTTAATTTTTAAAGATAATACTTGATTTGACCAACCTTTATTGATGTGTTGCCCTTGAATTTTGAGTGTGTAATTTCCATAAGGAAGATTAGTAATTCGTATTTTATTTTGGTCTGTGAATGTCCAATTTTCCGTATAACCTTCTATCTTATATCGGTATTGATGAAAATCAGATGGCGCAAAATCCATGAGTGCAAAAGTTAATTCAAAGAGCTTATCTGAAGGCTTAATTTTAATAGAATTATCTTTTTGCAACTCTTCAAAACGATTCGTCGCTTCTGCTTTTCCTTCCTCTAATATCGTATAATTAGTAAATATTAATGGAACTTCAACTTTGCTATTCTCAAGAAAAATTTTGGGATGAAAGCTAATAATACCACCTAAGCCACCAAAATACATTGTTCCATCTTTGGCTTTATAATGAGAATTAGTATTGAATTCATTGTGTGGCAATCCATTTTCTTTCAAAAATATTTGAACTTGAAAGTTTGATTTTTGAATGCGCATCAATCCTCGGTCACTACTAGCCCACAAGAAGCCAAAGTCATCTTCATAAATAGCATAAATGTAATTATTCGACAAGCCATTCTTAATAGTGAATTGCTCAAAAGTGGAAATTTCTTTCAGGTTTGGCTGCCATTTAATAATACCTTCGCCAATAGAAGAAAGCCAAAAAATGCCTTCTGCATCTTCGTAGATATGTCTAATCTTATTGGTCGGTAAGTCGCCCGTAGTTACGCTAAAATGTCGAATAGTCGCTTGTTGTTCATCAATAAGAAATATACCATTAGTGCTTCCTACCCATAAGCCTTTAGTATTGCGATATAAAGCAGTGATATGAATTTGGTCTAAAACAGCAGCTATTGAATTCGGAAAAGATGTGATTTTTTGATGAGTCGGATTATAATAATAGATACCTTTAGGAGTTCCTACTGCCCATTGACCAGGAAAAACCGACGTTTCAAGAACATTTAAAAAATTAAATTGATGTTTGGTCTCTCGAAAGCCTGGCGATTTACTAATCGTTAAGTTTTCTAAATTGATGGTTTGAATATCCCTCTTTATTGCGATTAAGTCATTCTGATGAATAAGAAGCCCATAAAATGCGTGATGATTTAGATTAGGTGCTTCTAATTTTTCTAGTTTTTGAGTTAGTGGTTGATATTTATATAAAAACCGATTTGAAAAATAAATATTTCCATTTTCATCTTCAATGAAAGCACGACTGTCTGAAAGCGAATTATCTTTCTGTTGGTGAACTAATGTAAAAGGATTTTTTTTAATAGATATTTTTAAAATGCCCAAAGAAGATTTAGTCCAAAAAAAATCATTCAGATAACATATTTTATTTGTTCTAACATTAATATAGTGATTTAATGATGGTTGAGTATCAAATATCCATTTTCCATTTTCTTCAAATATTTGAGCAGATTTATTCACTCTAGCTACCCAATAGCCATTTTTTGATAAAAAAGGAGTAAGCGAATGCTGTTTTTTTCCATCTTTCATTAAGTTGAATACTTCCCAATTATTATTAGTTTTTTTTTGCCAAATAAAAAAAGATTGACTGTTTTCATTTACAACATAACTCTCCAAATCACAACTAACTACCCAAATATCATTATTGTCATTATTAAATATTCTATATATTGAGTGATTAAATTCTTGTTTATTTTTGATTGAATGAGTTGTATCTAATTCATAAAGAAAATTTTCTGCACCTATCCATATATTTTCATTTTCATCTACAGTCACGGTTTGTATAGTCTCTTGAATCGTGATTACCTTAGAAAAGGTATTATTTTCATATTTATATAACGCTCCATTTTTTAACGGAATCCAAATTCGTTTTTGGTCATCTTCTATATGACATTGAATAATATCACGAGCTAAAAAAGGTGCTTCTTCCTTAAAAAAGCTATCAAATGGTACAGCTTTTTCATGGATAGGGTCAAATATATCTACGCTAATTCGCTGATGATTTATTCCTTCAAGGCAAAATAACCACAAAAGACCGTTATCATCCTCTTTTATTTCATCAATTTTCTTATGATTACTAAGTCCATTTTTCTCTTCTGTATATAACCTAAAAGAGTATCCATCATAACGATTTAATCCATAAGGACTACCTATCCAAATAAAACCATCAGAACTTTTGAAGAGTGTAGTTATTTGTAAATTGGCTAATCCATCGTCGGTTGTAATTGTTTCTACATCATGTAGATATTCCTGTGCTTGAGTTGGTTTTGTACCCAAACAAAAAAAGAAAATTAGTGATAATGTAATGACAAATTTTATGGAACTCATTCTCTAGTTACGATGTAGTTTTGTTAAATTTTACTAAAGCGGCTAAAATAATAAATGAAAAATCAAATTAGAAATATCAATCAACTTAGATGAGTTATTACCTTAAAAAAACCTTAAAATGTCCCCAAATCCTACTTTTGTCGCTCTTTAAAAATTATTGTGACTACCTCTTTTTGGTCATTCATCACCAATTGTAGGTGCGACAATTTGAGACACACCCGATTATTTTTATCTGGCTACTTAGTAGTCAGTCAAATATACCCAAAAAATTATAGCGAATCTATTTCATCACTAATCGTAAAATGAAAAATACTTCCTCCTTCTGGAGCAGCATCAACCCAAATTTCTCCATTATGTATTTCAACTATCTTTTGGCAGTGTGCCAAACCAATTCCAGAACCTTCGTATTCATCTTTAAGATGTAAGCGTTGAAAAATCATAAATATTTTTTCTCGCTGATTTTCTGCAATACCAATACCATTATCTTGAATAGAAAACTTCCAGTATCCTCGTTTACGTTCTACAAAAATCTTAATTTTTGAAATACTGTCGGGTCGTCGAAACTTAATCGCATTAGTGATGATATTCTGAAATAGCAACCTTAAACTGACTGGATAGCCAACAACTTTCGGCAGTTCTCCAATTGTAATTATTGTATTAGTACGATTAATTATAGTATTCAAATCTTTAACAACATTATTCAAAACATCCCCTAAATCAACCTCTTCGGGCAATTCTTTTTTACCTATACGCGCATAATCTAATAGCCCTTTGATTAAAATCTGCATTCGTTCAGTTGATTGTTTGATAAAAACAAGGCTCTTTTTGGCAGTATTATTCAAGGATTCTTTTGGATAAGTTTTATATAATAATTCAGAAAAACTGGTTATTGTGCGCAAAGGTTCTTGCAAATCATGGGAAGCGATATATGTAAACTGTTCTAACTCTCTATTCCTCTTCTCCAGACTAAGGTTTCGTTTTTCCAAAATAACCGCTTCTTCTTTTATTGTCGTAATGTCTTCTTGAATTGCCATGAATTCATAGACTTTTTCTGATTGGTCTTTTAATGGAATGATTGCAGTCTGAACCCAATAAAAAGAGCCATCTTTAGCTCTATTTCTTATTTTACCCGACCAATTTTCACCTTTTAATATAGTACTCCAAAGGTTTTTAAAATAATCCTTACTATGATAATTAGAATCTAACATTCTAAATGTATTACCTATAAGTTCTTCTTTTGAATATTGAGTAACCTCACAAAAATGGTTATTAACCCATTTCATCTTACCTTTTATATCAACTACAACTACAATAGCAACTCTATTGATTGCTTCATTGTATTGACGTAATTCTTGATTTTTTATGGTTAATGTTTGGCTAAGTTCTAGGTTTTTGGAGTCTATTTTATTGTTTTGCTTTCCAATAATCGATAAATAGGACAAAACTACAACAATAAGTATTATCGTATATACTATAATACCAAAATCAATTTTGAGTATATTATTAGTTATCAAGAAGACCAATAGATAGCTTAATGCAAGCGGAAAAATAATAATAAAAAGGAAAGACTTTCTAATAAAATTACTTCCAGATAAATCTGTAAAAAAGAATTTTAAATAGCCCGTTCTTTTAGTTTGAAGTACCAAATACATAGAAATAACTAAAAACAAAACGGAAGTGTGAATAGCCATTGTTTCAAAAAAAATCGTTTTATTTTCACCAGGAATAGCTAAAAGGTAAGTAATTATGCCCAGGAAAGCTATCAACAGAACCGTTATAAATGAAATTTGGCTAATAAGTTTAGCTTGTTGTTTATTGATGGAAAGCGTTATAAATCCAATTCCGATTAAAGAAAAACTAAAAGCTGTCCCTAAAGACATTTTGCCTGAGTTCATTATAGAATAATTGTCTTGGATAAAGAAGTTATCCAGTAAAAATGGAAGTGTAAAAAAATACCCTACAACAGTAAAAAAGCTAATAAATAAAATTACTCCAACTATGAATAAATACATCTTCTGAAAAAAAATAAGCTTATGTTTAAATAGATATATTGCCAATCCTGATAAAAAAAACAATAATGCTGTATTGAATTTCATGGTCGGACTATTCGGGAAAATGCTTAATAGCTGTTTTATCCCTAAAATCCACGAGAACATGGAAGAAAAACTTACTAAAAAGATAAAACTAATAACAATATATTTCCAAGTGTAATCATTCAAATCTAATTTCATAATCTAATTTTTATTCATTTTCAATTTTAATTCCTAACTTCATTCCTCCTTTAGAGTATATTTAATTAAAAAACGAATTTAGACTCTTTCCCCAATTCATTAAAATGTCTCTATATGATTTAGGTTGGTTTATATTTTCAAAAAAATAGGTTATATCAAACTTCAATCAAACCTTATAGGTTTTAAAAATTTATAAGGTTTAGAAAATCGATAAAAAAGTACTAAGTGAAGAAAAATAAATAAGTTGCACCATTATACAAC
>CAKZLT010000200.1 GCA_937127195.1 uncultured Saprospiraceae bacterium | reverse complement strand
AAATAAAAGCGCCTTTAGGTGCGTCACCAAGTATTTTTAATGAGATTAACTATCACTGCAATCTGTTACAATCAGGAGAATTTTAATATTTTGTAGGAAGAAAATATTAAAAATTTCATTAAAAATAAACTGCTTTTATTTAATCGGTTTTGGGTTTGAGGTACTTTTCGTATTATTCCAACTCAAAACCGCTTCTTTTTTTACAATAAGACTTTTATAACTTTCGTTAGACATAGGTAATGGGAGATTTTTTTTATTTTTTTAAAAAAGATTAGTAAAATATTAACCTTATTTGGGTGTTTTGCAGTCTCCTTTATTGCTTTTTGATATTTTAAGAAAATAGGCTGTGAAAGCCTTTTTGTTTTTCTTAGTGTGAAAATGTACTTTTACTTATTCCAAAGTATATATTATATATAGGTATTGTATTTTTATAAAAAGAAAGACAATACTTAGAAAAACAATAAATATAGAATTTCCAGTACACTGAAAATAGAAAACTTCAAGCCAATGAAAAAGTTAATGATACTTTTTTTTAGTGTTGTTGTGATGATAGGCATTTCATCGACAAGCCTTTCAGCACAATCCGAAAAGAAACCAACTGTAACTAAAGCGGAAAAGGATATTATTCCAACTCCTATTCCCAAAAAAACGCACGTTCAGTACGCGCCAGGTTATGAACCGACACTTGCCGAACAGATAAAAACGGATGATACTTTACTCAAAAAACTAAAAGAAATACCAACGCAAAAGCGTTCAAAATTCACACAGGAACGAATTACACGTCTTGAAAAAGGATTGGTAGAAAAGCGTAAAAAGCATAAAAAACAAGCCAGTTCGTCAAAAAAATAAGTAATAAAAAATAAAGAACCTGCTGAGTGCAGTGTTTTGTACTTTTATTACTAATCAAATTCAACAACCGAGATTAACAAGTAGTCATGAAGGATATAAGGTCTATTTATACACTTTTATTTTTGACCGTTTTTGCTGTTAGTTTAGAAGCCAGCACAGGTGATTACCTGAATATTGGCACAAAACAGCAACCAACTCCTATTGTTAACGATGCTGTAAATGCATTATTAACAGGTAAAACGAAGGTTCTTACGTCTAATTATTCGGCAGCGCCATTGGCCTGTACAGATAATGCGGGTACAGTTGCACCTACCATTAACGGTACAGCAGCTTCGAACCCTATTAATTTTGCGAATTGGAATGCAGTAATAACTGTTGTTCATAGTGGTGGTGATGCAAGTCAAGATGGTGATGCAAGTTCTACACCTGGTTTTGATTTGGCTATTTACGAAAATGGCCCGCCAACAGCAACAGGCCCAACAGCAGCATTAATTAATGCTGATATTAATTATACAGGTTCGGTCGTTGGTACAAGTATCACGGGCGATATTACTTTTAATAATACAGGTGGTTATCAAAATACATTTAATGGAGGCGACCCAATTATGCTTTGGTTTGCACCAATCACATTAGATGATCACGCCAATCAAGACATTACAGAGAATGCTGGTGGTGTTAATGAATGTACTAATGTAAATGTATCAGAAGAGTTCAATGTAGTCTTTTTGAACCAAATTGATACCTTTAACTTCACTAACCCTGCGGTAACAAATGGTAATCTTTGTGAAGCAAGAATTAGACTTCGAGGAGGTTTGCCACAATGGGATGCAAGTAATTTTACAATTACAGTAACCAAATCAACAGCACCTTTTACGGCTGCGACAATCACGACTCCTACGGTAACTCATAATAGCCTGCTAGAATTTTCAGTAAGTGAGCCAGGAGATTACGAAATTATAGTAACAGATAATAACGGGGCAACTCGTTCTTTTACTGTTCCTATGAATAACTGTGTAGTTTGTAATGATGCAGCAGGAACGACAACTCCAGCTTTAGGAACAACAGCAGCTAGTAATAATGCTAGTTTCTTATGTTTTGGAGATTCTTTATTAGTGACTCATGATGGTAATGCAGTATTGACAGGTGACCCTGCACCAGCTACGGCATCGGGTTTAGGATATGTCATGTACACTTGTGCGCCTACTGTTGCTGGTACTAATACAGTAGCTTCTATTGCTTCTGATCCTTGTATAGTTAATACAAGTGGTAGTAGTGCTGGATTTGATTTGGTATCTGGAACGGATATTAATGGTAATACGAACCTTTTTAATAATGGAATTACTTACCAAAGTATCTTAGGAGGTTTAGGAACGACAGGAGAAATCTGGTTTGCTCCAATAACAATTGATGACCATGCGAATGGTGGCTTTGAAGCAACAGGAACACCAAACGAATGTACAAATGTGAATATTGCGGCTGCATTTTCTGTTATATTTTTAAATGACATTGCTGCGAATAACATTAATAGTTCGATGTGTGATGGTTCATTTGATGTAACAGGAGGTTTACCTCAGCACGATGGAAGTAGCTATTCGATTACTATCGAATTGACTACAAATACTTTGATTACAGGAACAATGAATAATACCGTTTCTCATAATGGTTCGGCTTCATTTACTGTACCTCAACCAGGTATTTATAGAATAACGATTGTAGATAATTTAGGTTGTGGAAGTCCAAATAATACCAATACATTTTTGATGGATATGGCAGCTTGTCCTTTCCCTTGTACGGGAGTGGTTAATGCTACTATGAATATTACTACAAATTATAATGGAGCTAATATCAGTTGTCATAATGCAGATGATGGAGCAATAACTGTGGCTGTAAATGGAGGAACTGCTCCGTTGACTTATGCTTGGTCACATGATAATGCATTGAATAATAATACAGCGACTAAT
>CAKZLT010000199.1 GCA_937127195.1 uncultured Saprospiraceae bacterium | reverse complement strand
ATTGCGAAGTAATCAGTGTATGAACTTGTTCATCAGCGTTCCCATGCTACTAACAAAAGTGCTTTTGCGTAACATCAGTTATAAAGTAATCGCTTTCTCAAAAGCTATTTTATCATCAACGAAAACAGCCATTTTTTGAGTCGTTTTTTTAATACCATAAATTCCTTTTACCGTAACAGGCGCATCAAAATGCAATAAAAAATTAGGACTAGTCATCAGAAATGCTGCTGTATTTAGAATTGTTTTGTCCGTTTCATCTATCTTTTTAATTGGTTCTATCTTTTCAATTTGAGTTTTATCCAATTCCAAGTAATAAAACACACCAACTCTAAATATAATTTTATTCCCTTCTATCAAAATAGGGCGTTTTGTAATGGCAACCGCAGCACCAACCAAATACAGCAAAGAATAAATACTCAAAATCAATAAAACAACAGCAAGGGTTGGCTTCCATTCATTTAATAAAACATGAACCGCTGTTGCTTCTACCAGTGTCGCCATTATAAATGCAACATAAATTGCAACTGCACCAGACTTCTTGTGCATCGTAAAAATTTGATGCTCCTCAAAAGCTTCTATCGGAGCTTTCCAATAAAAACAATACCTCATAATCGCAATTTCCCCTGTAAGAAAACCACTTGCTTTTCCCAAAACGGCTGTGAATGCTGTTTCTAAATTAACTATAAAATCAGCTTTTTTAGGGCTTTCGGCTCGATAAATTCTAATAATTTTTCTAAAATTAAAAACAACAATTCCAATAAGTAAACCTTCAGTCAGTATCAAACTCCATTCAAACCAATGAATATATGGATTATTAGGCATCAAAAACCCCGTTAGCGTCACCATTCCCAAATAAAGCACAAGAATAGAAGCTAAGGGTGTTTCTGTTTTTTTTATAATTAAAAAATAATACAAAACAGGAATTCCAATAACTAAATCCAACGTAATCGCTAATGAAAGCGTATTCGTCCGTTCGGTAAAAACAGTCGTTTGCATCATAAAATACTCTGCAACCAAAATACTAAGTGCGATTCCTACAAATAACAATTTGTAAGAATTTGGAAGGCTGAATAATTTCGTTTTCATTATATAAATACTTTAAGCCTTTATAAAATAAGAAGTTTCTAATTACTTCTTTCAAACATCCATTTTTACGAAAAACAACAAATTAAGTTCTTATTTTTAGCACTTAATTTAAAATAAAAACTAAGTTATTTTTTTTCTTTCAAAACTCTAATTAAGCCTTCCTGTACCACACTTGCTACCAATCTTCCACTTTGGTCAAAAACACTTCCCCGCGTAAAACCACGTGCATTCGAAGCACTCGGGCTATCCAAAGCATACAATAACCATTCATCCATTCTAAAGTCTCGATGAAACCACATCGCATGGTCAAGACTTGCTAACATCACCTTATCAACAGCAATCGGATGTGGCTTCATGGCAGTTGTCAAAAGATTATAATCCGACGCATAAGCCAAAGCTGCCCTATGGATATTCGCATTATTGGGCAAACCTCCTTTAGCTTTCATCCAAACATGACGCAAAGGCTCATGGTTGCCGTCATAAAGAATATAATTTTTTTCTACTGGTCGAAATTCAATTGGTCTCGGAAGAGAAAGATAAGCTCTAGTAATTGGCAATACTTGGTCTTTATATAACTCCAACAACTCATAATCCGTAATTAACTCATTGGGCATCGGCACATTAGGCATATCAATCTGGTGTTCAATACCTTCTTCTTGTTTTTGAAAAGAAGCCGCCATATTAAAAATAACTTTACCACTTTGTATAGCCGTAATTCGTCGCGTTGTAAAGCTTCCGCCATCTCTCAGTCTTTCGACCATATATATAATAGGTTGGTTAACATCTCCTGGCAAAATAAAATAACCATGCATCGAATGCACAACACGGTCTTCCGTTACTGTCAATTGTGCAGCTTGCAAGGATTGAGCCAATACTTGCCCACCAAAAACGCGTTTTCCAACCAGTTTTTGACTCACACCTCTAAAAATATTCTCTTCTATTTGCTCTAAATTAATAGCTTCTAATAAAGTGTTTATACTCATATTTATTTTTTAATAAAATTTTATTTGTTTTCCTTTTTTTTAAAAAGATTATAAAAAAGTCACTATTTTGATACTAAGCTCATTTAAAATACAATAATTCTCAAATATCAAACATTATACTAATGTTCAAAAAAAGAACAGCTTTTTAATTATTATTCAAAATACAATTTGTGCAATAGAATAGCCAAATTATTGATTAAAAGACAATCTATTCTAAAGTAAATTTGATTTAGTAAAAATAATAATTACATTTAGCCATATTATTAATATTTGTAATTCAATCATAGCATTTTTTTTTAAATACAATTTGTATGAAAAAAGTACTAATACTTTTAATTGCTTGCTTCATCGTTAATGTTGCCTCATCGCAAAATTATTTATCTGGTGTCCATTTAGGTTTAAATGGTACATTAAATAGCAGTAGTGTATATTATCAACCTACTTTTGGGAGTAGCGATTTTTACGGACATGACGGCACACTTGCTTTTTCTGCTGGTGCGAATGTTAGTTTATCCGTTAATGACGTTCATGAATTTCAACTAGAGTTTCTCTATTCTAGTCAAGGTCAAAATATGTCAGATGTATCGGGATCGGGAGCTGATAAAGTTGCTCTCGAAAAGAAAATCAGACTTAATTACCTTCAAGTTCCTTTAGTCTATAAGTACAAAATGTGGTTTGATCCATATAGTGCCTCTTCCCCAATGCATTATTTCGTAGGTGGTCTTTACACTGCTCAACTAAATAGTGCTAGTGTAAGTTTCACATCAGGAGGAAGTAGTGCCACTTTTCTGGAGGGTGCTGGTGCAGCTAACCCTAATCCTATTTATGAACCTGAAGACATGAAAGATTTATTTCTTGCTTATGACTTCGGTTTAGTATTAGGTTATGGTCTAGAGTATCCTCTTGCTGGCGATTTATCATTTACAGCAGAAGTTAGAGGAAATATCGGTTTAGTCGATGTTAATTCTTTAGGATGGCGCTTTCCTGTTGAAGAATATGGCTACAAAAGCTCTACTAACGCTACTCTAGGTCTTCGCTTAGGATTAGTTTATAACTTATTTTTGTAGTAATTTTTTTAGGGAGTAGGAAATAAATAAGCTACCCGATATTGTAACGTTATTTTTCTTTTTAAG
>CAKZLT010000198.1 GCA_937127195.1 uncultured Saprospiraceae bacterium | reverse complement strand
GACGTTGAAAGTCGCTGGGAAAGTCAAGAGCTTTTATACTCATGGATTAGAAACTCACAAGCTGTAGTCGCATCTGGTGATGCTTATGCAGTTGGTTTATATAATCAATATGAAAAATCAGTGATGACTTCGTTCCCGAATCTAACAGATGAGGAAATTGCTGAAATATTATTATATATCAACGGTATTTATACTGGTGAAGGTAAATATGCTCCTGTTGTGCCTATTGATCTTAAAGGTCCAACAGTTGAAGCAGAGACAAACTACACTCAATATTACTTATTGTTAGCAGCATTAGTTGTATTAGCATTAGTATTAGCGCGTATCATTTCTAACTTGAAGTTTATCAATCAAGTAAAAGAAGGTACAGCACCTGATGAGCAACCTACGGTTTGGAAGCAATTAACTAACAAGTCTTTAGTTGGATTTGTAGTGTTTATATTAGTATTAGTTGGAGGTTTCAAAACTGTAAATAACGCGATTGACTTAGGTCGTCAGCAGCATTACGCACCTGAGCAGCCGATTAATTTCTCTCACGAAATTCACGCGGGTATTCACAAGATTGAATGTCAATACTGTCATGATGGAGCGAGAAGAAGTAAGCACGCAGTTATTCCTGCTGTTAATACTTGTATGAATTGTCACAAAGCAGTATCAGGCGAAACGGAAACAGCTCAAGCAGAAATCCAGAAGATTTATGATGCTGCAGGTTGGGACGGAAAAGCTTACACTGGTGAAGAAAAGCCTGTTGAGTGGATTAGAATTCACAACTTACCTGACCACGTATATTTCAATCACTCTCAGCACGTAGTAGCAGGAGGCGTTGAATGTCAGACTTGTCACGGACCAGTAGAAGAAATGGCTAAGGTTGAGCAATTCTCTCCGTTATCAATGGGATGGTGTATCAACTGTCACCGCCAGACGGAAGTGAACTTTGAAGGTAATGACTACTATAAAGTATATGACAAATACCACGAAGACTTGAAAGAAGGTAAAATGGATAAAGTTACTGTTGAAGACATCGGAGGTTTGGAATGTCAAAAGTGTCACTATTAATAAAAAAATGATGGTATGAGTTATAATGAAAAATTATAACTCGTACCTTAATAATATATCATAATTGGTTCTTTAGCCTATTTGGCGAATTAATCAGAATAACCTACAATTGAGTAGATGAATATAGTTCTGATGTAAATGAGTAAGAACCGTCATTAATTTTTTCTAAGAAAAAATTTATCGATTGAATATGAATAAGCAAGATAATAATATATGGGTTGGTGTTGAGGATCTTAGTAATGACCCGCAATTCCTTGAATCTGCCAAACAAGAATTTTTTGAACTTCCGATTGCAGATGCAATGTCGCAAGATGCAGAAGTAATTGAAGACGCTACTAAAGGTTCTAGTCGTCGTGACTTCTTGAAGTATGCTGGTTTCAGTTTAACTGCGGCTACTATTGCTGCAAGTTGTGAGATTCCTGTTAAGAAAGCTATCCCTTATGTAGTAAAACCTGATGCAATCGTACCAGGTGTGGCTGCTTATTATGCTTCGACTTATGTTAGAGGTGGTGATTATTGTTCTATTTTGGTAAAGACTCGTGAAGGTCGTCCTATCAAAATCGAAGGAAATACAATGTCATCAGTTACTAAAGGAGGTACAAGTGCGAGAGTACAAGCATCTGTTTTAGACTTATATGATACAGCTCGCCTTCGTCAACCAGCTTCGGTTAAAGGTGAAGCGACTACTAAAATGACTTGGGGTAAATTAGATAAAGCAGCTAAAGCGGCTTTTGCTAAAGCATCTCAAATCAGAATTGTTGCAAATACATTAATGAGTCCGTCAATGAAAGCAGCGATTGCTGATTTTACTGCGGCTTATCCTAATACACAGGTTGTTACTTACGATCCTGTTTCTGTTTCTGGATTATTAGATGCAAATGAGGCTTCTTTCGGAAAGCGTGTTGTTCCTAGTTATCACTTCGATAAAGCAGAAAAAATTGTAAGTTTTGGTGCGGACTTCTTGGGAACTTGGATTTCTCCAGTAGAATATGCGTCAGATTTTGCTAAAGGAAGAAAAGGTGATAGTTACAAGACATTAAAGATGTCTCGTTTGTATCAATTTGAAAGCTACATGTCATTGACAGGTTCAAATGCGGATAATCGCGTTTTGGTTAAACCGTCAGAAATGGGTGCAGCTACTATAGCATTATATAATGAAGTAGCTAAAAAAGCAGGTCAAGGAACAATTTCTGGAGCTAAATTAAGTAATGCGAAAGCAACTAAAGCTATCAAAGAAATTGCAAATGACTTATGGGCTTCTAAAGGAAAGTCTTTAGTTGTTTCTGGTTCAAATGATGTTAATGAGCAAACAGTAGTGAATGGTATCAACAATATGTTGAGTAGTTACGGTTCTACTATTGACTTTGGTGCTTATTCTAATCAAAGACAAGGTTCTGATGCTGCTATTCAGGCATTAGTAAAAGATATGAAAGGTGGTAAAGTAGGAGCTGTCATCGTTTACGGTGATGCAAACCCTGCTTATGACTTGCCTAATTCGGCTGATTTTGTAGCTGGAATGAAAAAAGTTGACTTCTCAGTTTCATTAAATACAATGTTCAATGAAACGTCTGCGGCATGTAATCACGTTGCACCTGACCACCATTTCTTGGAGGCATGGGGTGATGTAGAACCTAAAAATGGTTCATTTTCATTAGTACAGCCAACGATTTCTCCTTTGTTTAATACTCGTTCAGGATTGACTTCAATGCTTACTTGGGCTTCAAGTAGTGCCGTTGCAAGTCAAACTGTTGTAACAGAAGCAGCTACTGATAGCACAGCAGCAGTAACAGAAGTTACAGCAAAAGAAACTCCTGAATATGATTATATCAAGAACTACTGGAAAACTAATATTTTCAGTAAGCAATCACAATTTTCTACTTTTCAAGCATTTTGGGATGCTACATTACACGCAGGTGTAATTGATTTGTCCGTAGCATCTGATGGCGGTTCTTTCGCTGGAGATGCAAGTAGTGCGGCTGCTAAAGTAGCTAAACCTGCTGGAGAAGGATTGGAAGTTGCTTTTTACGAAACAGTTAATATCGGTAACGGTCAGTATGCTAATAACCCTTGGTTACAAGAAATGCCAGACCCAATTACTCGTACTGTTTGGGATAGCGTTCTATGTATTCCTGTTAATTGGAATGGAGCAAAAGCATATAAGAGCTTAAATAGCTTGAAAGATGGTGATGTTGCAGAATTAACTATTAATGGTAAAGCTGTTCAGTTGACTGTTGTTCGTATGTTCGGTATGAAAAACGATACAGTAGCGATTGCTTTAGGTTATGGTCGCTCGGTTGATGGTCCTGTTGGAAAAGAGACTGGTGTAAATATGTACCCTCTTTTATCAAACAAAGGCGGTGTTACTTCATACTATGCAACTGGCGCAACTCTTTCTAACAAGAAAGCAACAGATAAAGATTTCGCTTGTGTTCAGCATCATCACACGATGGGATTGACAACAATGGGTGAAGATGGTTCTCTTAGAAAAACTGAAGATGGTGAGAATTTCCACGTAGATGAGGAAGTTTTAGCTTATCAAGGTACTTTAGCTAATCGTTCTGTTATCAGACAGGGAAACCTATCTACTTTGACTGAAACGGTTGAGCACTTAAAAGAACAACGCGAAGAATTTCAGACTTTAAATAGTCATACATTATATCCAGGATACGATAAATTTTATAAGCAAGGACATCACTGGAGTCTTTCAGTTGACTTGAGTGCTTGTATTGGCTGTGGAGCTTGTCAAGTTGCTTGTATTGCTGAAAATAACGTTCCTGTTGTTGGACAACATGAGGTGAGTATTCACCACGAAATGTCTTGGTTAAGAATTGACCGTTATTATTATGGTGATGCTGAAAATCCAAATGTGGTTTATCAACCAATGATGTGTCAGCACTGTGATAATGCACCTTGTGAAAACGTTTGCCCAGTAGGTGCAACGAATCACAGTTCGGAAGGTTTGAACCAAATGACTTATAACCGTTGTATCGGTACTCGTTACTGCGCGAATAACTGTCCTTATAAAGTACGTCGTTTCAACTGGTTGGATTATACTACAGCGGATTTATTCCCATGGAATGAGCCAACATTGAAAGATGGTGATGAAGTAGCATTTGGTGCAGATCAGTTAACTCGTATGGTATTAAACCCAGACGTAACGGTTCGTACAAGAGGTGTTATTGAAAAATGTAGTTTCTGTGTTCAACGTATTCAAGAGACTAAGTTGACTGCCAAAGTAGAACAACGTAAAATCAGAGATGGTGAGTTGAAATCTGCTTGTCAAACAGCTTGTCCAACAGGTGCGATTGTATTTGGTGATGATAACGACCCTAATAGTGTTGTATCTAAGAACATCGCAGACGAACGTACTTATCAAGTATTAGAAGAAGTCAATACGGCACCTTCTGTTAACTACATGATGAAAATTCTTAATAGAAACGATAAGTTAGCATAAAGTAAGGTAGAGTGAATTATATTTTTTAATAATTCACTTTATACTTCATATAATTTTGAAAGAGAATATTTAAAGTTAAAAATTGATTGTCTAAGAAGTTTAGTTTTATTTTTTATAAAAATTAAGAACGACTTTCATTAAAAAAGATAATCATTCTAAAAAATAAAATTGGTTATGTCTGCAATTGTATCAAAGGTCAGAGAACCATTAATTACGGGTAGTAAAACCTACCACGATATTACGGAGGATATTTGTACTCCAACTGAGAAACTGCCTAATGCGTGGTGGCTCTTTGGTTTATTACTATCGGTAAGTTTATTCACCTTCGGTTTGGTTTGTATATTTATTACTATATGGTACGGAATTGGTACTTGGCACTTGAACCGTACAATCGGTTGGGGTTGGGATATTACTAACTTCGTTTGGTGGATTGGTATTGGTCACGCAGGTACATTGATTTCAGCGATTTTATTATTATTCCGTCAGAAATGGCGTACAGGTGTAAACCGTGCAGCAGAAGCAATGACAATTTTTGCAGTAATGTGTGCTGGTTTGTTCCCGTTATTACACATGGGACGTATCTGGTTAGCATTCTTTATTTTCCCTTATCCAAATACACGTGGACCATTGTGGGTAAACTTTAACTCTCCTTTATTATGGGATGTATTCGCGATATCTACTTACTTGACTGTATCATTATTATTCTGGTACACTGGTCTTGTTCCTGATTTCGCAACGCTCCGTGACCGTGCAACTGGTTTCCGTAAAAAAGTCTATAA
>CAKZLT010000197.1 GCA_937127195.1 uncultured Saprospiraceae bacterium | reverse complement strand
CATAGCGGTTCTTGGCAAAATTGTGCCACGGTTTGCTGCAATAATCTTTATGGTGCTTCCTTTGTCTAGTGCCACTTACACAAACAAACCATATCGGTCGATGACCGGGGATCCTGCTTATAGTCAACCTTTGTTTCTCCCATTTACTGCTGTGACAGTTATCCTTGATTACTGAAGATCACACAAGATCCGTATCCGTGGGGACTGTGGGGGCAGCTAAGTTTATACTAGAGATGAGATATGGCTCTCAAGGATTTATATCTTTGTCACCTTATAAAAAGAATGAAAAGAATACCATTAGGCAAACAACATTTTTCTCAATTCAAGAGCCAAAACCTTATCTATGTGGATAAGACAAGGGAGATATATGAATTGGTGAATGAGCCTAATTATTATTTTTATTCACATCCGCGTCGTTTTGGAAAGTCTTTGACCGTTGATATTCTCAAAAATATTTATCTGGGAAATAAAGAGCTTTTTGATGAGTGTTGGATTTATGATAAAATAACTTGGAAGGTTCATCCTGTGGTGCATTTGGATTTTGCAAACTTGGATTTTAGTACAAAATCTTTGTCTAAAGCGATTTCGGATAAACTGAATGAGGTAAGCCTTGAATATGAAATAGAACTTTTTAATGAAAGTCCTAAAGATAAATTTAGAGAATTAATAACTAAATTATCTAGTTTGGGGCGTGTCGTTGTGTTGATTGACGAATATGATAAACCGTTGACGGATTACATTACAGATGTTGATAAAGCAGAAATAAATCGTGAGATTTTAAGAGAATTTTTTGGTGTATTGAAGCCTTTAGGAGACAAAATCGAATTGGTTTTTATTACTGGAATCGCTCGATTTTCTAAGGTTTCGTTGTTCTCTGTGTTGAATAACTTGGTGGATATTACCTTTAGCGCGCCTACTTTGGTTGGCATAACACAACAAGAGTTAGAGTATTATTTTATGCCTTATATTAAAATATTGGCAGAAAAATTCGATGTTTCTATTGAAAAAATATTAAAGAGACTCAAGCAAATGTATAACGGCTATTCATGGAATGGTCAAGATTTTGTTTACAATCCCTTTTCTGTTTTGACAGCTTTACAAGATAAAAATTTTGGTAGTTATTGGTTTGCAACGGGTACGCCAAAGTTTTTAATAAAAATACTAAAGGAACGCAAAGTTTCGGGACAAGAGATTGAAGCACATTTTGTAAATGATATGTTTTTTAATGTTTTTGATATTGAAGAAAACTTGGATGTGCCGCCTTTACTTTTTCAAACGGGATATTTAACGATTAAAAAGACAACTTATGATAATCAATTTAGAAAAAAATATCTATTAGGTTATCCAAATCAAGAGGTAAAAGAGGCTTTTTTACAAAGTCTATTGGAAATATATACAGAGAAAAAATATTCTACGGTTTATACTGCAACCGAATATTTGAAAACAGGTTTTTTAGAAAAAGATATTCCTGCTATTCAAAAACAACTGAACATTTTACTTTCGGATATTTCTTATCATTTGTTTCCTTTTGAAAAGAGAAAACCTGATGAAGTCCGAAAACAGCAAGAGTTTATGGCTTGGGAAGGCTATTTTCAAACGATTGTTTACCTTGTTTTGCAATACATAGGTATCAATATTCAATGTGAAGTTACAAAGAAAGAAGGGCGATTAGATGCAATTATAGAAGTAGATAATTATATTTATGTTGTAGAATTCAAATTGAATGATGCCAAAATAGCATTACAACAAATAAAAGATAGAAATTATGCTCATGCGTTTCAGAATACCAATAAGCAAATTATTCTGATGGGAATTGGTTTTGATAGAGTAAAAAAGGAAGTTTTACCTATCGAATGGGAATTGAATTGAGTATTTTCATAAAAAAGAAAAAATAATTTGACTTCTTAAAAAAAAGAATATGTCAAAAGAAAATAATGCGTGGCAAAAATTAGGACCTGGTGTTTTATCAGTTGATTTGATCAATGAAGAACAGCAAGGTGCTATTTATATTAGTGATAACGAAGATTTTCGGAATAAGCTAACGGTCAAGATTAAGAACGTTGGGCATGAAGGCGTGACGCTGAACAAGAGCGAAGAAGGGCATATTGAGTTGTTTTTTCCGAAAGGACTCCTTGATCCAGAAGCATTGCCAGAGTCTGCTGATTTCAAAATTTCGGAATGGAGCGGAATAAGTGGAGCAGATTTGTTCAACTTAGGCGCGATGGCAGATGAACCTGTTATTGACTTTGATAAACTTAATGAGTCAACTAAGATTGATGTATCGGGGTTAGTCGATAATATTAACGCAACCCAACTCGAACCAACAGAAGTGGCAGCGACACGAGGACTAAAATCTCGAAACGTAACGAATGAAAGTGATTTGACTAAAATGGTCAAAGAGTCTAACGAAATCAAGCAACAAGCACTCAAAGACTTGAAAGAATTGGCGGCTAATCAGCAGGTTATGCGTTCTCCTGTGATGCAGCAAGGGATGGCACGTTTTGCAGATATGCTTGTGAAAATCACTGACTTAAGCTCGCAAGTAGATAAGAGTATGGAGGAATTATTCGATTTACAAAAGCGTGTAGAACAAGGACGCGAACATGGTAAAGAGGAAATTTTTAATTATATACAAGAAGAGTTAGCAAACGGAATTACAACTTACTTAGAAGGTCTTGAAGGTCAAGGACTTTTTGGTCAAGGTGATAATATGACCATGAAAGACTTACTTAAAGGCTTTGATGGTATAGAATTGAGTGATGAAATCACCAGCAAAATGTCCAAAGAAAAGGACATGGCAGAATGGAGTATTGAGAGCATCACAGATGAAGAAGGTGTAACGTTTCGATTGACTAAGAATGGTGATGAACCAATGGAATTTGGTGGCGGAGATTATATTAATATAGAAATCGCTAATCTAAAAGTTATTAAGGAAGGAGGTACACGAAACTCTGGAGTTGAGGTTCGCTACCCATCTATTATCATAAAAGGAAGAGAATCGGACACACAATTCAATCGTTTTAGTCAAGTTCAATTGAGTGTTGTAAATCGTCGCGGTCAAAAATTTGCTCCTTTACAATTAAGTATTGTAGAAGGACAAATGATTTTGAATGATGGAATGACTCCGAATAGGGTGATGCTAAGAATGATAAATAATGGGCAAGACCCAATTTATTTGAAAAAGGCAGAACTAGAGATTACTTATGAGGTGCAACAAGAAGGCGAAGATGAGTCTTACGCATTGACTGATAAAGATGATTCATTAGTCATTAAATTAGAAAATTCAAAGAAAGAGCCGTTAACGAATGCCAATAATAATTCGAAAGGTGCGAATACTTTTGTGAATGAAGTCAAAGCAGGACAGAATCCAAAGTATGAATTTGTAGTTGCTGAAAACCAGAATTTTGAGTTAAAATCTGGCGATTATTGGTTGATTACCTTGGATAATCTTAAGACAGGGATTGATGCAGGTTTTGCTAATATTCGATTTAATTATAGAAATGTTCCTGAATATTGGGATGGCTCTTTGACTGTGACTGTTCAGCGAACACCATTGATATTTGCAGAAAGCAGTGTTGGTGTTGGTGTTTTGAGTCCTAATGGAAAAATCCACATTAAAGGTGATGACAACTTGATTAGCCTAGAAGGTAAAGACGAGGCGTATATTACTTATAAAAAAGGAAGTGAGACAGTCGCTAAAATTGGTTTTGACCATCCTGTCACAACAGATTTGTCTATTAATAATCCGAGTGGAAATATTCATTTAAAAACGGATAATCAAGTTATTATAAATAATCAAGTTCCATTTCAATTCAAAAGATTGGAATTGACTGATGAATTCACAGATACACAATATCCTTCAAAAGAATGGAATGCGGCAATCGTAGGATGGCAAATGTTGGATATGGACTTTGAGAGTGGCACAGGTAGTGAAGTGTTGAGAATGGAAAAGGGAGAGAATGGCAATTGGCAAGTTCACTCTAAAAGAAAAGTCGGTGATGTTTTTGAAATTCAATCGGTAACGGTTGATTTAATGTTCGTGAGTAAGATGATTTCTACTTCTTATCATTGGAAGTAGGACTAGGTTCTGGTTTCTGGTTTCTGCTACCGCTGTTAGTTGAAACTGTAATTAGCAAATGTTTGTGTTTTTTTGAAAAATGCTATTGCTATCAATTTTTTGAATTAACAGCGGTAGCAGAAACTAGCATCTAGAAACCAGAAACCAGAAACCAAAATGAGTTATAGGAATCAAATAATATGGCAATTAGCTCGACAGAATGCTGTTGAAATTCATAAGATGACATTAACTAAATTGCCAAAATTTGAACTCTATGAAGTTGGAAGTCAAATAAGACGTTCTAGCAAATCCGTTTGTAGTAATATTGTAGAAGGATATGGAAGACGAAAATATAAAGGTGATTATATTAAATTTACTGATTGTAACGTTTTGCAGTGATAGCAAAACTTATATCGCGCAACCCTGAAAGGGTTGAATATGAGTAGCCACGGG
>CAKZLT010000196.1 GCA_937127195.1 uncultured Saprospiraceae bacterium | reverse complement strand
AGTCGCCACATGAGGCCCTAATACATCTCAAAGAAAATGTGGCGCTGTATTCTGCGCTATTGCTTGATGTCATGATGCCTGAGCTTGATGGTTACCAGCTATGCAAACAAGTCCGACAGCTTAATGGAAATATTAAAATACCTGTTTTCTCGTGGGTCACTTCCGACACCTGCTATATAAGCCCAATTAAGCCAATTACTGCATACATCATAATCAATCAATAACGATTCGAAGTACTCTGCTCCTATTTGCCAATTAATTTTTAAGTCCTTAACCAAAAAACTCGCTACGTTTTGACGACCTCTATTCGACATAAAACCAGTTTCTTTGAGTTCTTTCATATTGGCATCAATGAAAGGCACGCCTGTTTTTCCTTCGCTCCAAGCCTTAAAAAGCTGCATATCATCTTTCCAGTCTTCAGGCAAAAAATCTCTAGTTCCTGATTTAAAAAAGATTTTATTTTTATGCTTCTTCCCCATTAATCGAAAAAAATCTCTCCAAAGTAATTCAAAAAACAACCAATAAGTAGATTTATTTTTACCTCTTTCGTTTTCGTATTTTTTTAATTCATGGTAAATATACTTTGGTGAAATGCAACCTTGTGCTAGCCATGGCGATAATTTTGAAGAATAATCACTTCCTATTAAGCCATCGCGAGTTTCTTTATAATTCTTAATTAAATCCGTTTCCCACAAATAATAGTTCAATCGCTCAATTGCTGTTTTTTCTCCACCTTTAAAAGATAATACGCTCCTATTTTCTGATTGAATAGGCTCATATCCCAAATCTTCAAGACTAGGAATTTCTCCTGTGTCAATTCTTACTGTCCAATAATGAAAGCTCGTAGGTGTAGGAAGCGGTTCTCTAATACTTATATATTTTTCTACCTCTTTTCTAAAATGAGTAAAAGTATCAGGCGTTTGAGCAATAGGGAAAGGCAAATCTTGGGTATAATAAAGCATTTTGCCTCTCGAATACATCATTTCTTTCCCCGACTTCCAAAGGTTTTTCTCTAGTTTGTCTTGTACCTTAATTTCTTCATCAGTCCTTTCCACATTACAGAAAACCCATGAGGATTGAGTTTCTACACATAATTGAGCAATGATTTCTTCTGGTTTTCCTACTTTAACAACCAAATCAATATCCAATTTCTGGAAAGATTCACGCATATCCTTAACCGAATCAATAATGAATTGCGCTCTATATTTCTCAGTTTTTCGAAAACCATAAGCCGTTTTATCATTAAAAGTTCGTTCATCAAATATATAGACAGGAATTACTTCTTGCCCACGATTAAGAGCATTTGTAATTGCCTCATTATCGTGAAGTCTCAAGTCTTGTCTTAACCATACTATCACTCGCTTAGCTTTCATATATTGATATTTATGGATGATAAAGTTACTCTAATAACAACAAATTAAATCAATAGTTGAGGAATATTAGTTAAATTTCACTAACTTTCAGAAACTTTTGAAAGAAAAATGACAACTGTCATTTATCATCAATAAGGATGAAAATGTAGCTAAGTATTCAATTCATTACGAAAACAATAAATCAAAATATTTTTTAATTTAGGGAGTAGGAAAAAAATAACCTACCCAATCTAGCTTGTTATTTTCCATTTTAAAAAATTTAAAAAGAAAAATAACGTTACAATATCGGGTAGCTTATTTATTTCCTACTCCCTTAAAAACGGCACTAAAACGTATTAATTCGTATCGTTTAATAAGTCATATTCTACATTCATCAAATATATTCGTAATTTGCTCCTCAATGTTTGTTAGTCTCATATATGAATTTTATTTTTATAAAAACAAATAATTCATGTCACATTTTAATTTTTTAAATCATTTAACACTAATAACCAAATAATATTAAAATCTGTGAAACTAATAACAAGACAAGATAAAGGAAAAATCGTTCGAGTTCAGTTATATGAATTATTCGGAGTAGAAGTCGAAACGACTCATCCCGATAATGAATATTTAGCTGTGCCTTCTTTTGTTGCAGAACAAAGTTTCCAGATTATTAAAGAGTATTCTTATCAAGCACCTCAAAACTCTAATATTCAAGGAATAGGCAAAAAGATATTCCTACTAATGGCTACTCGTGTGAGTGAATTAGATTTATCTTGGTATAATCTAGCTACAGCCAAAGAAGAAATACAGTTTAAGCTAAAAATTGAACCTCAAGTTACCATTGAAGGTGTAGCACATCATGCATCTGATAATAATTCCATGAATATTCCACAAGCCATCAGTCGAAGTTAACTATTTCAATCTTGTTTAGAAGCTCTATTATAGTTTTTGTTTCGTATAAGGGAGTAGGAAATAAATAAGCTACCCGATATTGTAACGTTATTTTTCTTTTTAAGAAATTTAAAAAATCGTTGCATCCCGAAGCCTCGGGACGGAACTATTTTTTATGTTTTTTAAAATGGAAAATAACAAGCTAGATTGGGTAGGTTATTTTTTTCCTACTCCCTAAATAAAAAAAGGTCAGATAATTCTATATAGAACTATCTGACCTTTTTTGTAGGAAACATCAATATTGACTATGCTTCACCACCTTCTGCTGGAGCTTCAGGAGCTGCCTCTACAACAGGTTCTGCTTCTACAACAGGTTCTGGCTTTGCTTCTACTTTTGGAGGAGCAACACCATTTACCTTAGCATGATAAGCTAATCTTTCTTGAATAGCTTCTTGCTTTCTTGCTGCAATATTAATTGCTTTAGCTTCAAGCCAAGCAGCTAATTTTGTATCAGCTTCTTCTTGTGTAAATGCACCTTTTTTAACACCTCTTTGTAAGTGTTTTTTGTACAATACACCTTTGAAACGCAAGATTGAACGAACGGTTTCAGTTGGTTGTGCACCTTTTTCCATCCATGAATAAGCTTTTTCGCTATCTAATTCGATAGTTGCAGGCTTAGTCATTGGGTTGTAAGTACCTACTCTTTCGATGTACTTACCATCACGAGGAGCGCGAGCATCCGCGATTACGATGTGATAAAAAGGAGACTTTCTTCTTCCTTTGCGCTGTAAACGAATCTTTACTGGCATAACAATAAACTATTTTAATTAAAAATACCCATTTACCTTGAATAGCAAGCGGTGGGTTTTACCGTTTTCGAAGTGCAAAATTAATCTTTTTTAACTTTTCCACAAATTTTTTTATAAAATAGTTTAGATTCTTTGAAAAATCCCGTGGTTACTAGTTTCTTCTCTCTGGTTTCTAATAGAGATAAAATAATGCAGAGCCATACTTTTTTATTTTTTTCATAAAAAATATAAAGAGAAGATTCGTAGAAATGTATATTTTCACTAATCTTTTTTGTCTCTATATGATTTAGGTTGGTTGATATTTTAAAAAAATAGGTTATATCAAACTTCAATCAAACCTTATAGGTAGGGTGTCTAAAATAGAAATGAGAAGTTCTTCTTATTTTTGTTAAATGACTAAAAATAACAAAAAGAAGAACT
>CAKZLT010000195.1 GCA_937127195.1 uncultured Saprospiraceae bacterium | reverse complement strand
CGGTCTCAGGTTCGAATCCTGACGGGATCACCAATTTGTGTAACAAACAGTATCATTTGTTATCAAAAAGAATCGTAAGTCTTTAACTGTTAGTTTTTTAACTGTAAAATAGAGTAACCTTTGATAACATACGGTATCAAAGGTTCTTTTTTGTTTAACAGTTTTTTTGTTCCATTTTTTGTACCCAAAACGCGTTGGCGTTATTGGGTTAAGTCATTTTAGGACTTACAAAAATGGAATTATGACAGTTTTAAAGCCTATTCAATACAATATAGTATTCAATCGAAAGAACCGATTGAATAAGCATGGTGAAGCAACTATTCAAATTAGATGCTATCAGAACAGAAAAAGCAAGTTTTTTGCTACTGGAATATACATTGCGCCCGAATACTGGAATAAGAAACGGCAGGAAATCAACACAAAGCATGATAACGCCTTAATCTTAAATCAGCGAATTGCCAACCAATTACAGGCGATGCGAGAGTATGAAATGACTATGATTAAAAGGCATGGTATTTTTAGTGTGGAAACTATTGGCGATTATGTCCATTTTAAAGATGATGGTTGTTTTTCTGATTTTTTCGCGGAACAAATAGAAGCTAATACCACCTTAAAAAAAGGAACGGTCAAAATTAGGCGCGGAACGCTTAAAAAACTATTAACTTTCAATAAGAATAAGAAAGTCTATTTTTCGCAAATTACGTTCCGTTTTATTAGTGGTTTTGATAGATATTTGTATAGTATAGGATTGGCGACCAATAGCGTTGAAACTATTCATAAAACCCTCAAAATATACCTTAATCTAGCAATTAAGTATGATTTGATGGAGGTGGATAAAAATCCATATAAGAAGTTTACGCCCAAAACCGCCCCAGTAGAAAGGGAATTTCTTTTACCTAATGAGTTGACCAAAATTGAAAACTTGACATTTTCCATTGAAAATGAAGCACTGGAAGGCATTCGAGATATGTTTTTGCTTTCGTGTTATACAGGTCTTAGATATTCGGATGTGCGGAGAGTATCAAAAGCGCACTTGACCAAGAGCCAAAAAGGGTATTCTTTGAAATATACCGCAAAAAAGACAAATAAAACGCTTATTTTGCCATTATACGCGCTTTTTAGGTCGGATAATGAAAAGGTAAGCAAACCCGAAAAACTAATTCATAAGCTATTAGAACAGCGAAAGGAATTATATAAAACGAGCGACTTTGACGGCTTCCCGTTCTTTGATTATAGTAATCAATATTCAAATAGGGAACTCAAAAAAATTGCAAAGTTGGCAGGAATAAAAAAGAGTTTAACCACTCATCTTGCGCGTCGCAGCTTCGCCACTATGGCAGCTTTGAAAGTTCCGCAGCCACTTTTACAACAAATGATGCAGCACTCGAACCCAAGGGAAACGGCACTTTATATCAGTAATAATCCGTTAATTTTGGCGAATGAGTTGGAGAAAATCGAATGGTAAATAAATATTTATGACGGATAAAAAAGTGTCTATTAAGTTTTTTTTGAATAAAAGATTGAACTATATAACTGATGATATAGGAGCTAAAACCTATCCTCTTTACGTTCAAATCATTTATAATAGAAAAAATACAACTTTTAAATATCAAGAACCTAAGGTTTTAGGAGGACAAAATATAAGTTATTCAGAATTGTTTGAAGATATTTTATTAGATGATGAAAAGTTTAAAACACAGGCACGTATTTATGAAAATATTGTTTTATACGAAGTAGAAAAGCAAGGTGAAAAATTCACATTAAAGGGAATCGGAGATAAGATAGCATACTATACAGAATCTATTATTGATGCCTCTAGAAGAATTGCTAATGCTAGTTTGAATGATTTTTTCAGAAAAGAACTTTCAACTTTACATTACAATGAAGTAGTAAATATATACGATTTTACTAGGAGATTAAGTAGAGTTCATGAACTTCTAGGAGAAAAAGATTTTATTAAACTATATGAAAAAGTAAATAGTACCCTTGCGAGTAATTTATTTATTTATAGTATTTTAATTGAATTTGGATTTGTACTTATTCCATATAGTTGGCTTATTGGGGATATAAAAGGGAAATTCTCTAATTTTGTAGATGAACTTTTTTCAAAATTAGAAAAGGAAAAAAGGAATTTCCAAAGTATTTGGTTCGCATTTGAGCCTAGTTACATCTCTAATAATAAAATTCGATTGTTATCACATATTGATAATTTAGTAGATGAAATATTAAAAGGACGTTTTACGCCTAAATTACCAGAAATAGAAAACATATCAGGTAATATTAGGGGGGGAATTACAATAAAATTACAGGATAGTTAATTTTTTTTGTTATTTGTTGGGTTTTACCCGAGCAAATGATTAAATTTGTTATCATTATAGTTCAAAGGTGTTTTTTTTGCATCATACGTTCGGTTTTAACCGAGCTTTAAATAAAGTACACCTTTGTTTTTTTGCATCAAGTGTTCGAGTATAACCGAACTGTAAATTCAAAAAATGGAACAAATTAACCAACAGCTTAAAGACTTACGAAATCAAATAGCTGAATTAAGAGAAAATCAATCTAGTGAGGAAATAATATCAGCTACTGGATTGATGCAATGGTTAGAAATTTCACGCCCAACCATACACCGTTGGAGAGAGAAAGGAATAATTAAAGCGTATTACTTAGGTAAGAAGATTTTTTTTAAACGTAGTGAGGTTTTGGCGTCGCTAGAATCAGAAAATCAAATTAATTCTTAAACAAAAAAAACCGCTCCAACGGGAATTGGAAACGGTTTTATTAAAATTTATTAGCATGACAAATATAGCCAAAAAAGAAACACCAAACAAGGTGTTTAAAAGACTAAATAAAGCATTCAAAGGTGAAATTCCTTTGCCTATCGTTA
>CAKZLT010000194.1 GCA_937127195.1 uncultured Saprospiraceae bacterium | reverse complement strand
GTGTCGTGTCCTTGATCTCGATTTACAAACACACCCGTCAACCAAAAATATGGCTGTTGACTAGGGTCTAATCCTTCTTTGAAGTTTTCTACCCATTGCGCTTCTGCTTGACGACAAATTCTAATTCCTTTGATTTTGTCTGCTGGTAATTTTGGAATATTTACATTTAGGAGCTTTGTATTATCAAGCCCATTATCCAACGTATAACGAATTAACTCACCAATATAACGCTTTGATGGCTCAAAATCTGCATCTTGACTAAAGTCTAAAAGTGAAAAACCAAGAGCAGGAATATCATTGATAGAAGCTTCCATCGCCGCTGACATAGTACCTGAGTAAATAATATTGATAGAGGCATTTGAACCATGATTAATACCAGAAACGCAAAGGTCTATTTTTCTATCTTTTAGAATAGAATGCCTTGCAATTTTGACACAATCCGCTGGTGTTCCAGAACATTCGTAAGCTTCAATTCCATTAAAAGGATCTACTTTACGAACACGCAAAGGATTGGTCAAAGTAATGGCATGACCTTGACCAGATTGAGGTTTATCAGGCGCAACTACGATAACTTCACCAAAATTTTTGGCAACCTCTACCAATGCTTTTATACCATTTGCTAAGATACCATCATCATTTGTAACTAATATAAGTGGACGTTGATTTTTCATGTTTTTTATTAAAAAAGTTCTTTTAAAAAGAGCTGTTTATATAATTTGTGTTTTTTGAAAACGTGAAAATATAAAGATTTTGAATAAAAATCCGCTTTTTAAATAGTTTGATTTTTCTTCTACTTAATTACTTGCTTGAGCTTTCAATTTATCTGCTGTTTCTTTTCCTAAATAGCGGTCAATCACCAAATGAGCTATATATATTAATGGTAATAACAAAATTGCCATAAATACTTTATAACTATAATTTACTGTACCAACTGCAAAAAATAGTGATAAATCCCATTTGGCAGGCCCGATCACAAAAGCAATATACAAGACAACAAAAGAGTCAATAAATTGCGAAAAAAGTGTCGATACTGTTGCACGAAGCCAAATTCGTTTCCCTTTGGTACGTTTTCTCACATATTTAAAAACGAAAGCATCCGAAATTTGACCAACCAAGAAAGCAATCAGAGAACCAACAATTATCCAATTACCTTGACCAAAAATAACTTGAAATGCTTTTTGCATATCTGTCATTCCTTGTGCTTCCATAGAGCCAATCCACCAATCTGCTGGTGATAATTGAATAGCCAAATAAACCATTATAAATCCATAAGCAATCAATCCTGCCGTCAAAAAAGATAGCATTCTAACTCCTTTTACTCCATAATATTCATTAATAACATCAGTCATAATAAATACAATTGGCCAGAGCAAAACGCCTGCTGTCAAATTAAGTGAACCTTTTTCTCCAAATAAATTCCAATTAATAGGTTCAAGTCCTAGAGTAGGTTCTAAGGCAAATATCTTTACACCAATAAACTCGGCAATCAAAGCATTCGCAACAAAAAAGCCACCAAGGATTATAAATAAAATAGTAGGTTTATGGTCTAATATTGATTTCATCACATTTTATTTTTTTATAAAATTTCTGGTTTCTGCTACTACTGTTACGATTAGCAGCAGTAGCAGAAACTAGAATCCAGTAGCCAGAATCTAGGAAGAACCAAACCTAAACAATAATCCTTACTTAATCATTAAACGTAAGAATTAGTTCGATTGGGTTTTTTTATTTTAAATTTTTCATAAAAATAATCGGATAATTGATTTTTTATAAAAATAATGTAGTCACTCATACTTTCTCAACTACTTTTTATCTATCCTTTTTACGAATTTTTCTTTTCCTAAAAGTAAGTTCGTATTATTACGATTGACAATTTTATGAAAAAAAATCAAATAAGTATTAAAACCAAGAAAATCATGTATCTCAATTTGTTCTTTTTTTAATTCAAATAATGAAAAGATAACTAATTTCAGTTTTACGTGATTACCTTTGTGATAATACTTGATTTTTTAAATTTACTCTAATTAAAATTTACTCTAATATGAAATTGAAGTTTCTTAGCACATTACTAGTTGTAGCAACATTACTCTTTTCTGTTGATGCTTCTGCTCAAATTTTCAAAAAGAAAAAGAAAAATCCGCCTAAAAAGGCAATGAAGAAAAAAAAGCCACCCAGAAAGGGAGGAATTCAACCTTATACTAAGGTAATCACCAAAGATGCAAAGTCTGATGAAGGCTTATTTACGGTTCATCAAGTAAAGAATAAGTATTATTTTGAAATCCCTAAGGATGTAATGGGGAAAGAAATTTTGGTGGTCAGTAGAATTGCAGGAACTGTTAAAGGATTGAACTTTGGTGGTGCAGGTATGAAATCACGACCACAGCAAGTTATTCGTTGGGAACGTTTTGAGGATAATATCTTACTTCGTTCTGTTTCATATAGTAGTGTAGCTACGGACGAAAAGCCAATTTATAAATCTGTTCGTAATAATAATACAGAACCAATTGTAGCTTCTTTTCCTATTAAAGCTTACAACAAAGATACAACTGGTTATGTAATTGATGTAAAATCATTCTTTACAACAGATGTAGAAATGATAGGTGCTTTGTCTTCAGGTCAACGCCGTACTTTTGGTGTTCGTCGTTTGGATAGTAAGCGTAGTATGGTTAATCATATGAAAGCGTTTCCTAAAAATGTTGAAGTCCGCCATACTTTAACTTATACAGGAACGAAGTTACCATCTAATGGTCGTTTGACAGGGACTTTGACTTTGGAGATGAATCAATCTTTTGTGATTTTACCAGACGTTCCAATGCAGCCACGTGTTTTTGATGCGAGAGTAGGTTATTTTTCACTTTCTCAAACGGATTATGGTTCGGAAGCGCAAAAAGCAGCGACTAAAACTTATATAACACGTTGGAAATTAGAACCAAAAGACGAAGAAGCTTTTAAAAGAGGTGAATTAGTAGAACCAAAAGAGCCAATCATTTACTACATTGATGCAGGAACTCCAACAGAATGGGTCCCTTATTTGAAAAAAGGTGTTGAAGATTGGCAAAAAGCATTTGAAGCAGCAGGTTTCAAAAACGCAATTATTGCAAAAGAAGCACCAACAGATGATCCTGACTGGCATCCTGAGGATGTTCGTTATTCGGTAATCCGTTATATTTCGACAGATATTCAGAATGCACAAGGACCACATGTTCATGACCCGCGTTCTGGTCAAATCTTAGAATCTGATATTCTTTGGTATCATAACGTGATGAATTTACTAAGAAATTGGTATTTCATTCAAACAGCAGCGGTTAA
>CAKZLT010000193.1 GCA_937127195.1 uncultured Saprospiraceae bacterium | reverse complement strand
ATGACGCAGGATTCTTTCCAGGATAAAAGGGTGGGAATCACCAAACCAACGCCTTTACCGGAGCGAGTTGGGGCATAAGTTAAAATATGTTCGGGGCCGTTATGGCGTAAATAGTGGACGTTACCTTTTTCATCTTCAATAAAATAAACAATATCTAAAATTATCATCACAAGAAAAAGCTATACAAGATGATGTTTTAAATTATTACATCCATCTTGGAAAAGCCATTACAAAAAATGGTAATGGAACAATACTTCATCAACCAATTAGAGAACAAGATGAACAATTAAAAGACTTTGGTAAAACTTACTGTGATTCTATGAATGAAATTTATGGAACAACAGAAAGCGAATGGCAAATAGGAACTATTCAACAAACACCAAATTTTTTGATTTATCAAATCGGTTTTGGTAAAAAAGAAGGTTTAAAGTATCAGTTTGTTAGAGAAAATTCAGATAATATTATTCAAAAATTGATTGATAATGACTTAGAAAATTCAGGTGTTCGATTTAAAAGAATTGTTAGGTATTATAATCACATTGATGGCTATGATTGTATATTTTTTATAAAGCCAAGAGCAAAACGTTATTGGTTGAACTCTATCGCATTAAGAGATGCTGATGATACATTCATGGATTTAAAAGCAGCAGGTTACTAAGAAAAAAATGGCAGGAATTAACTCATTTAAGCAACTCCAACCGAATAAATTGATAAAAGATTTAGTTTCTTTTATCGAAAAAGAGCTAGTTCTGTTTAAGGACTCCAATGATTTTAAAAATACATTGGAAAAGAAAAAGAACGAAAATCAACATAGCCTTGCCTTTTGCTTGTTTATGACTAATAAATGCCAATCTAAATTTTATTTTGCTAGAGAAAATGCTCAAAAAGGAAGCAGTGTAGTTGATATAGGAATTTATAAAGGTTCAAATATTATATTTACTATTGAAGCGAAAGTCTTACCGATTCCTATTCCAAATAAAAAATCAGAACGCAAAGAATATGAGTATGTTTATGGGAAAGGAGCAGGAGTTCAACGTTTTAAAGAAGAAAAACATGGATTGGATAATAAAGACAATTTGTTGTCAGAGAATGGTTTAATTGCTTTTATTAAAGAAAATGATTTTGCATCTTGGTATAAAAAAATTAACCAATGGGTTTTAGATGCAGGATGGGATAAATCAGAGCAACTCCAAAAAGTCTATTTTAATTCTTTTACAGGAAAACTTATTTCTAACCATCCACGAATAAATGCCTCTAATGTGAAACTACATCATTTTTGGGTAGTTGTGACAAAGTTAAAATAAGAGTCTAAAAAAATATAAGTAATAATCTTTAGAATAGTAATACTCCGTTCGAGATTGTTTACTAAATTTTGACAAAGTTCAGTAAGCTAGTCTTTTTGTATTACAAATACCACTTCAACTTTCTGTTTAAATTTCCCTACTTTTGAACCTCAATCAAAGAAACCAACAACAGTTACATGAAAAAGTCCTTACCAACCATATTACTCATCGGAGTATTAACCTTTTTTGGCTTGTATTTACACTTCTTTACAGAAAGTGACGTCTTCTGGCCAGGATATATTTCGATGATGTTCTTCTATATTTTGATATTTTACTTTGGAACATTCTTAGCCAGAAAAAAAGAAGGAAGCGACGATTTGATGCTCGGAGGTCGCAAAATGCCACTTTGGATAGCCATTTTTACGATGAGCGCAACATGGATAGGCGGCGGTTATATCAACGGAACAGCCGAGTCAACCTTCGCAGAAGGCTATGGTTTGGTTTGGGTACAAGCACCGTGGGGATATGCGCTGAGTTTAGTGATTGGCGGATTATTCTTTGCTCGAAAAATGCGCGAATATAACTTCAAAACCATGCTAGACCCATTGGCGCAACGCTTCGGTAATCGAATGGGCGCAGTACTTTTCTTACCTGCTCTGACAGGCGAAATCTTCTGGACAGCCGCGATTTTGACCGCTTTGGGCGCGACCTTTTCGACCGTTTTGGGTATTGATATGACGAGTTCGATTATACTTTCTGCGATAGTCGCGATTGTCTATACCATGGTTGGCGGACTCTGGGCGGTGGCATTGACGGATGTGATTCAATTGTCACTAATATTGGTTGGTTTGGCGGTTATTGTGCCTTTTGCATTAAGCGAAACAGGCGGCTGGGATGTCGTTTGGGAAGGTTACAAAGTCAAACACGGTGCTGCTGCGAGCTTTTTGCCGAGTAAAGCCGCCTTAGGAAATTACTATTGGCAATGGTGGGATTATGCCTTGTTGTTGATGTTGGGAGGTATTCCATGGCAAGTGTATTTTCAGAGAGTATTGGCTTCTAAGGACGGAAAAACGGCAGTTCGATTGTCCTTATTAGCTGGAATTGTCTGTATTGTGGCGGCTATTCCTGCCGTGATGATTGGAATAATCGGAAGTAGCGTCGAAGATTGGTCGGTTTACGGAAAGGCATTGGAGCGCAATGACTTGATTTTGCCGTATGTGGTGCGTTATTTGACACCGACAGCAGTAGCGACCGTTGGACTTGGCGCGATTGCGGCAGCGGTGATGTCATCGGTGGATTCGTCGGTTTTATCAGCTTCTTCGCTAGCAAGTTGGAATGTGTATCGACCGCTTTTTAAACCAGATATTAATCAAGACCAACTCAATAAAGCGATTAAAACTTCGATTTGGATTATTGGAATTGCGGCAACTTTGATTGCTTTGAATGTGCAAAGTGTTTACGCGCTGTGGTTTCTATGTAGTGATTTTGTTTATTGTTTGCTGTTTCCGCAGTTGGTTACGGCACTTTTTGATAAAAAAGCCAATACGATTGGTTCTATCTGTGGATTTGTCATTGGGGTTATTTTGAGATTTGGCGGTGGTGAAGCAGCGTTGAATATTCCGATTTTGATTGATTATCCGATGATTGAAGAAGGTGTTGTTTTGTTTCCGTTTAGGACTTTGGCAATGGTGAGTAGTTTGTTGACTATAATTATTGTATCTCGCTTGACGCAAAAATGGAGTAAAGCAAGGGTTTTGAAGGTAGCTGAGGAAGAGGTTTTGTAGATTTTTTTGAAGCACAAAGAGGGCAAAAATGTTTTGCTTTTGATGTAGCGTTTTGAACCACAAAGGGACAAAGAGGACAAAGGAATAATTTTTTCTTCTTTGTTCTCTTTGTCTCTTTCTGGTTCAAAAAAACGATTTTACACACTTTTTAACCAACCTACGACACTCAATCGGTAGCGGGTTTCGGAAGGTTTGACTTCGTGTTCGAGTTCATCACTTTTAAAAAAAATGCACTTCCCA
>CAKZLT010000192.1 GCA_937127195.1 uncultured Saprospiraceae bacterium | reverse complement strand
CTTTACCTTCCAAAACGTCATTTATAGTTAATTTGACTTCATGATGAGGGAGTAACCCTCGACCTGTGTTTAATGACAAATCATCGTAAATTGTACAAATGAAACCAGAATAATGTGTAATTTTTGTATTCGGTAATTTTCTCATTTCTTTGAGATAATTACCTGACATTATAATCGGATTACCACCACTTTCAGAACCAATGAAGGTGGCGCGGTTATATTTATTGAGTGTCGTGACAAACTCAACCGCACTCGAAAAAGTACCGCCATTCATTAAAACATATAAGTTCTTTTTATAGTTTTTTCGTTTCGGTTTAAATGTGCCGACACCATACCACGGAAACCATTTGGAAGTTGTTCGTGCCATGAAATCGTCTTTTGAAGCATCTTTTATAACCCTCGCTTCTTGTGCTTGCTCAAACTTTTTATCAAATAAGAACTTCAAAATATGGGATGCAAAAGCAGGATTACCGCCGCCATTCGACCGAACATCAATGATTAAATGTTGAACATTTTTTTGAAAAATTACATCAAAACATCGGTTAATCTGCTTTTTAAAATGCTTTTGATTGTATCTATCTTTCAGGATAGATGTTGCAAAAGTCGGAATAGTGAGCAAAGCGATACCCAAAGTGTCATTCAAAACTTCTACTTCAATACCCATTTTAGGTGTAATCGAATTAGGGTATCTTTCAACTTTTCTAGCATAGATCGTGTCCATCAATTCACCTTTGATAGTGGATTCTTGGGTTTTATTTTTATCAGAAGATTGAATGACATAATTTTTATGAAACCCATAATGTAGATTATAAAAATAGCCAAACCATGTATCAATAATGTGTTTGGGATATTCGGTTTGATTACCTTCTTGTGGCAAAACTTTCATGAGATGATGAACAATGTCATTGGTAGAAACGCCATTAATTGCGGTTATAATTTGCCCAGATTTTAGTTTTTTGTCGTTGCTGAGATTTCTAATAATGACTAATTTATTTTCTAAAAATCGAATATTCAAAGGAATATTGAACGGTGATTTTCTGATTCCTTTCATTCGTGAAGCACTGGGCATTATCAGATTATGACCATCTTTGGTCATCGAAGCAATCGGACTAATCAAGCGATAAAACTCTGATTCCGTCATTGGACGATTGACCAAAACTTCAACACTATCCAGTTTTTGTTGAATTGATGCTCTTGAATGATAGACAAATGCCAACGGATTATTGGTTTCTATATGTTTTCGTAATGCCCGAAAATCCTCCTGTAATTCCTCCGTAGAATATATTTTTTCTTGTAGTCCTACCTTTTGACTATATCCAAAGATGGAAAAAAGTAATAAAAATACGATGCTGTAATACTTCATTTTATATTTTTAAAATCCATTGAATACACTCAATTTCATCAACAATAGACCATGAATGCGTATGCCTTTTGCCATTACTTCGATAACCTTTTTTGTTAGATTGTATAAATTCGGCTTGCTTATTTCCCATTAAATTAAGTTGATTAATGAGTAAGGAAGAATTCAAAAAATTACTATCATAAACGCTTCTACCGCGATTTTTGAGTTGCCAAGCGACATCAATTTCATGATAAACCCGAACCGCTATATCTTTCAAATGAGCCTCATTTCCCTTTTTCTTTTGAATATTAAAAGGCGTTTTTTCATTATAAATATCCATATTTTCTTTGGGTGTGCCGAGTAAACGCTGCATCAAATTTTGAATATATTTAGCTTCATTGACACCAACAGGAGATTGGTTTTTTTTGATTTCTCTATCGCAATAATTCCAAAAATCAATTAAATCAACAGGCGAATCAATAGCAAATACGCCTTTAAAATTAACTAAACGCTCTTTAGGTTTTGCTTTACTTTGTTCAACATAACGGAGTGAAATCGTTCCACCTGCCGAAAATCCACCCATGACCCAATCAACGGATTTTGTAGCGGGATATTTTTTTAAAACCTCTTGAATCACCGTATCAATGCGATTTTGAACGCGTGGCGTAATAAACAAATTCAAATCACCAGCTACTGCCACAGTCAGTATGTCATTATTGGCAGCGACATAAGGAAGCATTGATTCTACGAAAATATTATCCGCTTTTTGGCTAAAGCCTGGCATTAGAAGTAAGACCGATTTGACTTTGCCACTGACTGGCTGAATCGTCAAATAATGTCCATAGAAAGTATCTTTAGGATTAACAATGTGTTTTTCTAGTACTTGAGATTGAGCGTGATGAACACAAAAGAAGCCCAAAATAATAAACCAATACTTTATCATTTTGCTAATATTTTATTTGTTTTTGTATTGAACGACTTCCATAAATACTCTAAAACCAACCGCAGGACTTGGTTTCGTATAGTTTTTGGTAGAACCAATTTGGCAATCATTTGGGGTATCTTCCCAACTTCCACCTTTGGCAATTCCTTTCTGTTGAACCATTTCAGCTACATTTCCACTCATATTGTAACAATCCAAATCATTAGGAAAGTAAGAAGCAATCGCGACCGTAAAAAAACCGCCATCATTGGCAGTTAATTTTTCTTTACAACTATCATCCTCTTTGGTTACATTAAAATTAGCCAAGTAACAGCCTTTTATATTTCTAGCATAAGCACCACCCCATGGATAAGGCGTTTCATCATGTCCTGCACGTGCGGCTTTTGTCCATTCTTGCTCAGTTGGTAACCTAAAAATGACGTGCTGAAATTTCTTTTTTCTATAATTAGAATTGTTGTAAACTTTTGTTAGCCAATCACAATAAGCAATTGCAGCTTCATGGCTAATGTTTTGAATTGGCATATTGGCATCATCGGGATGTCCATTTTTAAAAATAACATCTTTAGATAATTGCTGATATTCGGCTGGAAGTAAAGCAATCCAATCTGTTTTTTCGGTTTTAGAGATGGTCAATTGGTCATAATCTCTATTTTTGACCAAGTCCATCAAGAACAAATCATATTCTTGAATCGACAACTCAGAAGATGAAGCCCAAAGGGCTTCACCTACTTTTTCAAATTGTTTTTCTATCTTTTTAATATTCAACTTAGGGTATATTCTAATGTCGCTGTTCGTTGTTGTGAAGTACTTTTTGACGGTACTCAATCGGTCAGCATCTTCTCCTATTTGCAAAATCAAAGCCTTCGTTTCAGCAGCTTTTGAGCTATTTTCACTTTCTTTATAATGCTTATATAATAACATCAAACTCGGGACATAACTCATGTTAAGTTCATCAACAATACCTTGCGAAATGTCTTTTCCTAGCTTCACTTTGATATAATCCATTAAGAATTTTTGTTCAAAATTATTCTTTATCTGAGCAATATTATCAAAGTTTTTAGGCGCGTATTTATAAGTCAAACCCGTCAAATATAGATTATCTTTCACTGTTTTTCTCGTCTCTGGTCTTGTCGTAATCGAAATATGAACAGGACGTTTGCTATGCTTAGTAATATGTTCTACAAGTGAAGTTTGTAGAATTTCGGGGTTTTCACACCAATCTGTAAAAACAGGCAAACCCAATTCAGAAAATACAGATTTATTGTAATCACGAATACTCAATAAGTGAATATTTAAGACTTTTACATTAGGTTGAACGCGCTTAGAAAGCTGCAATGACCAAAGTGGGTAAGTATCATTATCACCATAGGTAATTAAAATGGCATCTTCCTCAACCGATTGCAAGAGGTTGTAATTCCAAGCTAAAAGTGCTTTTGATGCTTTACCACTTTCCAATAATTTATCTGTAAATTTTTTGGCCTCGCCCTTATTTCCTTTGAGTAAAGCGTTACGCGCCATATCTCTGTACGTTTCGTAACGGTCTGGAGCGGCTTTGTAAGCATTTTCTAAATGTTCTTCCGCTTCATCTGTCCAGCCGATTGTCCATGATTGTATGAAGTGCGCTTCAAAAGAATTCGGAATAGCATCCCAAACATCTTTTGCTAGTTGCTTTAAATCTACGTTTTCGGCACTTTTAAACATTCGGGCATATCGCGAAGAAAGGTAATAATTGAACCAAGCATCTCCATTTTTTGGCTCTTTTTCGAGTACTTCCGCCCAAAGTCCGCGTTGTATAGCGTAGTACTCTGGAGCTTTCTGAATTTCTGTGACAAAATGAATTTTTTCTGGTTTTGGTGCGTTATCATGTTCTCCAAAAACACCCAAAGTACCAATGAGTAAGGCAAAAATACTCAACATATATTTCATAAGATTGATTTTAGTTTTTTTATAAAAAATGAATTAAAAGAAGTGCCTAACTCAGAAGTAGGCACTTCAAAAGATAGCTTAAAAAACTTCAACTTCGTTACTAGTTGCTAAAACACATTTTAAAAATTTATTATTTTTTTTGATGAAAAATTACAATCGATTGCAAAATCAAACCCTAATACACGCGAGTTGGTGATGCGTTCAAATTTTTTTAAAAAAAATAAATATTTGATAAAAGAATGGTTTTAGCTATGGCAATATTTGTAATTTAGAGAAATGAAAAAAGGGTGTAATTTAGTTTTTTGCAGAGGAAGAAAATGGGCGCATCTCAAATGAATCGACCATTTCAAAATTATTCTTTTCAACTCAATTACTATAATAAACCTTGATTCTAATTTGGCTTTTTTCTAAAAAAAATCAATTGGCGCAATTTTTTCAGTTCTTAATCAAAGAAAGATTTTGGATAGCTCCCAATTTCGTATATTTGGAAACAGTGTACTTAGTGAAGAAAAATAAATAACTAGCACCATTCTACTTTTTCTTTGTTCTATTTAAAAGCACTTAAAAAACGAACCGTAGCGGTGTATGCTTAATTTTTTAAGCACTTTTAAATAAAAAAATAAAGTTGTATAATGGTGCAACTTATTTAGTTTTCTTCACTTATACTTTGAAATATAAAAAATAATTATGAACAGAAGAGATTTTTTGAGAGCCAGTGCGCCTTTGGGTATTGTTCCTTTACTATCTAATGGTTTACCCCTGAAGTCCATGGCAACGACTAGCCCTTTGTGGTTTAACCCCTGTGCTGTCACGGATCGTTCATTAGTTGTTATATATTTGAATGGAGGAAATGACATTTTCAACACAACCGTTCCACTCAATCAATTTACGGATTACGCCAATTTTAGACCAGATATTTATCTTCCTCAAAATCAACTTTTAACGCTTGACAATACTCTTTCTGCTAATCAACAAATCGGGTTACATCCTAGTTTATCAGGTTTGAAATCATTGTATGATAGCGGCTTGATGTCTGTTATACAAGGAGTTGGACACGCTCAACCAAACAAATCACACTTCAAAGCACTAGATAATTGGCTCACAGGAAGCGGTGGCTCTCAGCATTATACTTCGGGTTGGTTAGGTCGATTTTTGGATGACCGCTACCCTTCTTTTAATGGTTTACCATTCACAGGAGAGTCCGATCCATTAGGGATGCTTTTTGGTCGAATGAATAATACAGGCTTTCATACCCATGCCGAACACAGCCACGAGATTGTAATGTCAGGCAAAGATTCACAAGATTTTTATTCTGTCATTTCTTCCATAGCTGGCGAGCCGTTGACCAATATTCCATCGACCGAGCATGGCGGAATGTTATCGTTTATGGAAGGCGTAGCAACAAGTTTGAATGTATATGCACAGCGCGTACAAGATACCTTTACGAATGGTACAAATAGTAGCGTCGTTTATCCTACAACTAACCTATCCAACCAACTTAAAACCGTCTCTAGAATGCTCAAAGGTGGTTCACGCACCAAAATATTTATGGCATCGACAGGTGGTTTTGATACACACGTTTCACAAGTTGATAACGGTAGCTCATTGACAGGGAATCATTCAGGACTACTTGCAAATGTTGGCGATTCTATCAAGGCATTTCAAGATGATTTAATTGCACAAGGATTAGATGATAATGTATTGACCGTTGTATTTTCGGAGTTTGGTAGAAAAATTGTCCAAAATGGAAGTGATGGTGTTGATCATGGAACACTAAGTTCTATTTTTGTAGTCGGAAAAGGCGTTGAGGGAGGTGTAGTTGGTAATAATATTGACTTACAACATCAAGATAATCAAGGCGCGCCTAACCCTGGACAAACTCAATACGACTATCGTCAAGTCTATTCTACGATATTACAAGATTGGCTTGGTGCAGCAAATACTTCTCTTGGAAATACATTTCCTAATTATACTTCAGGCAATTACGCTACTCAGAAAGTGCCGATTATCAACACCAATAATATAGTACCTAGTAGCTGTTATTTTGTTCCTCAACCACAAATTGCTTGTGCTTGCATGCAAGTAAAAGTGATGCTGGAAGGCTTTTATGATATTACTTTAGGTGAAATGAAAACAACATTGGGTAGTTCTACTTCATTCCCTATGACTCAACCTTACAATATTCCACCGTTTACGTATTCAGGTTCAGAAACCATTACAACATTACCCGCAGACACCGTAGATTGGGTTCTATTAGAGTTGAGAAGGGCGGATGACTTGACGCAAGTCATTGCGCGTCAAGCAGCATTATTACGCAAAGATGGCTTCATTATACAACTTGATGGTACTGCTGGAGTTTCTTTCAATAGTGTTATTGATGGAACTTATCATTTAGCTATTTTTCATAGAAATCACTTAAGTATTGTGAGCAGTATTCCTGTGGTATTGGATAGTGCTAATTATATTTATGATTTTACTCAAGCAGCTTGGAAAGCTTACGGCAATCGTCAATTAAAAGCCATCGGAAATACGCACGCGATGTTTGCAGGAGATTTGAATGGCGACCATATTATCAATAATCAAGATTATAATTATTATCAATTGAACACAGGTTCTAGCCTTAATTATGCCAAAGCAGATATGAATGGAGATGGAAACACTGATGCACTTGACTTTGATTTGTGGTCAAAGAATCGTAGTAAATTGGGACAGTTTAGAGCTGCGAATTAAGTTTTTTTATAAAAATGGTTCTTTGATAATCTAGTTTCAATTATCAAAGAACCATTTTATGTTTCAGTTTTTTTAACCTAAAAAGAAACTTCAAATTGAATCGGTTTAAAAATAGCCTTTTTCAATTCCATTCCTGTTTTTATATAAAACCTTCCATTTTCTCTGGCTTCATCGTAATCATATACACGATAAAGAAGATAGTTTTCTGGAAATTTTTCTAAATATTCTTTCTCGTTTATTGACATATAGAAAGGCGTCTTGATACCTTGTTTTGTCGTTTTAACTTCAATATAAATTTCATTTTCGTTTAAATCATAAGAAAAAACATCATAGCCTTTTCCATCTAAAACGGAAGTTACTTTATTTGCTAAATTGTGAAGACCAGCTTTCGTGAGCTTTCTTTTTTCGTGTGCTATTAGGAAAAATACCACTTTCCTCTAATTGTTTTCCCGCGGCTATTAAATGTTCTTTTTTTATAATATTTAATTTCATGAGGCTATTATATTTTATATTCCTTTTTTATCAAAATAAACTAAAAGGTTAGTCCTAAAATTAAAAAAACCGCTTATACATTACATATAAGCGGCTTACTGTGCCCACGAAAGGAGTCGAACCTTCACGTCCCGAAGGACACAAGGCCCTCAACCTTGCACGTCTACCAATTCCGTCACGTGGGCATTTGTAGTATAATACAATAACATATTTGCTATCGTTCCGCAAATGTAGTTTTTTTTTGTAAAATACAAAAGGTTCGCTTTTCTTTATTTCATTTTTATTTAAAAATTAGGGATTAGGAAAAAAATGAACTCGATTCTTCTTTTCTTTGTTTTGGGTATAAAAAAGCATTTTATAATAAAAAAAGTAAAATAATGAACACAGCAGAACTCGTCAAAGAGTTAAAATTCAGGACTTCGAGGAGTTCGGGCAAAGGCGGTCAGCACGTCAATAAAGTTGAAACTCGCGTCGAACTGATATTCAATGTGGCAGCTTCTAATGCATTGGCAGCCCACGAAAAGGCAATTATCAAAGATAGATTGAGTAATAAAATCTCTAATGAAGGTTTATTTCAAATCAGTTCGCAAGCAAAACGTTCGCAATTACTGAACCGACAAGAAGCTACGAATAAGTTTTTGAAGCTAATTGAAAAGGCATTAATACCCAAAAAAGTCCGAAAGAAGAAAAAGCCAACTAAAGGCATGATTGAAAAACGTTTGAAAAAGAAAAAAATTCATGGAGAAAAAAAAGCACTTCGACAAAAGGTACAGCATCCGTAAGTCTCCGTTAATAGAGCATTTACAAAAAAGTGAAAAAGCAACAAGTTATTCTTATGAATACTGCGCTTTTTTACTTTTTTTTTTGCGTAATTCAAATTGTCGCATGAATAATAAATATTCGTTATTTTTATTTTTTAAGATAGGAGATAGGAGATAGGAGATAGGAGATAGGAGATAGGAGATAGGAGATAGGAGATAGGAGAGGTTATAGAAGATTATAATTGAAATTTTTTATGATAAACAAAAATCAGAATATGAGAAAAAATATTTCATCAGGTGCGCCGTGGGAGGATGTAGTTGGTTATTCGAGGGCGGTCAGAGTGGGTAATCATATCGAAGTTGCAGGAACGACGGCGGTCGAAAATGGTCAAAATATCGGTGTTGGTGACGCTTATGCGCAAACGATTTTTATTTTGGAAAAGATAAAAAAAGCGATAGTAGAAGCTGGTGGTCAGCTAGAGGATGTCGTCCGAACACGAATTTTCGTGACTGATATTAGTCAATGGGAAGACGTCGGTCGCGCGCATGGAGCATTTTTTAAAAATATAAAACCTGCTGCTACAATGGTCGAAGTGTCTCGACTGATTGATGATGAGCTATTGGTTGAAATCGAAGCGACGGCAATTCTTTCGGATTGATGTAAAACTATTCCTTGACCAATTGCTCAAATTCATATAAAATATCCCGTTGACCATCAGGGAGATAAGTAAAGTTTCCATTTTTATCGACAATGTAATAAGCGGGCAAACGACTCAAATCATATTGGAGTTTGAGTGGAGTGTCTGCTGATGCATACAGATTGATGCCTGGCATTGGGATTCGCAACATCGTTCTGCGCCATGTACTTTCATTACTGTCAAGGCAAATATTGACCAAAATGACACCTTTATCCATCATTTGATTTCGAATACCTTCTGATTTGGTGAAGTTTGCCAAACATGGACCACACCAACTTGCCCAAAATGAAATATAAACGACTTTTCCTTTAAAATCGACCAAAGAAACCTGCTTGTTGTTATCATCTTTTAATGTAAAAAGGGGCGCTGAGCCTTTAGAGTCAAAAGTTAGTGCGTCTCCATAAAATTGTTCAACGGCTTTTGTGTAATTTGGATAAAGGCTACTTCGCTTGAATTGATAGAGTTTTTGGGTTGCCAAATCAGGGAATTGTTCTTTGTGGGCATTGATGAGAATTTTGGCTAGAAACCAATCTTTGGTTTCGTCGTGTAAGTGCTTTGAAGCAATTTTATACATTGCAAATTTCGCTTTTGTTTCGCCTCCTTTTCCTTTCAAATACAAATAGTATATGTAAGATTGTATAAAATTGGTATAAAATGTTTCTTCAAGTAATTGGTCATTTTCTATCGAAAGGTCTTTTAAAAAGTCGTTTTGATTGGCATCAATTGCGTTCTTTTTTATTGAATAAATATTCAAATTTGTCCAATATTCATAAGTGTTTTTGTGATTGATGTATTTTACAAAATCGGAATTAAGATTTTTATCGGTGATTTTTTTTGGCTTGAATATGTTTTTTTTATACTCTAAAAAAGAGGCAGAAGCTGCCGCAGATTGCGCATTTTTTTTGGTGCTTTTTATAAAAATAAAACCTTTATTAAAAGTCGTTTTTTCTGAAAAGGAATGACTGTTGGATTTTTGTAGGATTTGATTTTCTTGGCTGAGTTGACCTTTGAAAGTCAAAGTTTCCTGCAAATTTTCACCATCAAAAACACAATTAAGCTTGTTTAAACCTTTAATGTAAGTTTCAAAAGTTTGATTTTGGTAAGTTATTTTTAAAATAGAAAAATGCCACAACAATCAGAATTAAGGCGGCAGGAACAATGTATTTATCCAAAGAGTACTCCTAGTCATTAAGTCTAAAGCAATTATTAGACTTATTTGTTCAGCGCCGCAGAATAACGTATTACATGCACTGTTACTAGCGTGATCAAACTAAATCAATGATTCAATCGCATTAGCCGCTTTCTCCGGCTGCTCAAACGGAAATAGGTGATAACCATCAAAGCAAACCAGTTTGAAATGAGGGTGTCGTCTCTTCCACCAATTAATATCCGACTGACCGAAAATATTACTATTTTTAGCGTAAATAATAGTCCCGTCGATATTAGCAAGATCTTTGGGTAGTCTAGTTG
>CAKZLT010000191.1 GCA_937127195.1 uncultured Saprospiraceae bacterium | reverse complement strand
AACAACTAAGAAATAGATTTTTGAATGTTTAATGTTTAATGATGAATGCTCCGCTGTTAATTCCTTTTATTGGTAATTAACAGCGGAGCATTCATCATTAAAAATTTACTTCTGCGGTACATTCACTTGAATGCGTTCATCTCTGTTTGCCAATTCCCAAGTAGTATGGAAAATCAGTTTAACGATTTTTGACATTTTTTCAAATTGAATTTTATCCACTGTATCTCCAGCACCGTGATAATCTTCGTGCGTACCATTAAAGAAGAAAATCGCAGGAATATTATTTTTAGCGAAGTTATAGTGATCAGAACGATAATAGTAACGATTCGGGTCAGCTTCGTCATTATATTTATAATCTAAAGTGATATTCGTGTACTTTTCATTCATGTTTTCATTGATTTCATGAAGTGTTGTACTCAATCTATCTGCTCCAATAACATAAACATAATTTGGATTATTTGCCTTAGTGTAAGTTTCATCTACACGACCTATCATATCCACATTCACATCAACAATCGTATTTTCTAATGGAAATACAGGATTATCCGTATAATATTTAGAACCTAATAATCCTTTCTCTTCGCCAGCAACCCACAAGAAAAGCACGCTTCTACGAGGTCCTTTACCATCTTTTTTGGCCTGAGACATCGCTTGAGCCATTTCGATTAAGCCCGTAGTTCCACTTCCGTCATCATCTGCACCATTAAAAATATCATCTCCACGCATACCAATATGGTCATAATGCGCCGAAACTACTACTATTTCTTTTTTCAATTCTGGGTCAGTTCCTTCAATAAAACCTAAGATATTTTGATTGTTCGTTTTCTCAATTTTCTTAGTCATACTTACTTTCAACCTAGACTTAGCTGAAAAATTAGCAGGTTTCCCAGTTTCTTTAATTCCAGCAATCACACTTGCTAAGTCATTGTATTTTTTACCCAAAATAGCTTTTGCCATCGTTGGTGCAATGAATAAATGATTAGCATATTCAGATGGTTTTGGTGCTTCATATAAACCAAAAGAAGGTTCAATCAACCAACGACCATATTTATTAATATTTTTAAGTGTATTTGGCTCTATAAACATGACCAACTTCGCTCCTTTTTCTTTAGCTGTTTTTAGCTTTTTGCGCCAGCTCCATTTTGACCTTTTAGCTGTTCCTGTAATATAAGACTTGTCATTTGCGTCCATTGGCTCGCCTGGATAAACCACCAAAACTTTACCTTTTACATCAACACCTTCATAATCACTGTATTTTTCATCATCAATTCCATACCCCAAAAACACTACTTTTTTGGCTTTCAGTTTAGGCATTTCATCATTCAAACCAGCAAAAGAATAGAAATCACGCATATTTTTGAATTTCTTTCTTTTCACTTTTACAGTGACTTTATCCCAACCTTCTTTCTTATAAGTTGCATCTTGATAATAAGAATTCAAGCTCGGCACTTTCGGGATTCCAAAAGACTCCAACTGTTCTACAATATAACGACCAGCTTTTTGCAAGCCTTCCGTTCCTGTCTCTCTTCCCTGAAAATCATCAGATGCAATAATTGTTAAGTGCTTCGTCAAATCCTCAACTGTAATTGTATTTGCGTATTTTTCAGAAGCATCCTGAGCATTCAATCCTACCGCGCTAACCAATAAGGCAAGTAGTAAAATGGCGTATTGTTTCATTTTTTATTATTTAAAAAATAGCTGTTAAAAGTTTTGATTCTTAAAAAATAGCTATTCAATTGTGAAAGTTTCTAGTTGCAATGATGGTGAGATAATCTCCCTTTTTTTAATTTTTTCTATAAAAAGAATAAATAGAAACCTAAACAAGTCAGGATTGTTCTTTTTTTTAAAAAAATTACTTATAAAAACAAAAATACTATTTTATCAATTGATAAAATAGTATTCTATATATATAATATACTAATTTTTAAAATCTAAGTAATCAGTCAAGTTAATAGTGTCGAGTAATTTTTTTAGGGAACGGGTAAAAAATAACCTACCCATCAGTTCTCCATTTAATAGTGAAATCCCATTTAGGTAAATGAGAGTTTCGTTGAATAAATTTTTCGACTTCTTCTAGCTCTTTTTGTGTCACTTGCACACCTTTTTGATATACTTTATCAATAAAGCTGACAATAGGATTAAATCCTTTCCAAGTTACTTTTTTGGCAATATTAATAGTATTAGAAATACTATCTAATATCAAGGGTGACCAATATTGTTCCACCGCAGCCCAAAATCGTTCCACCATATTATATTTGCTATGATATGGTGGATAATAAACCATTTGAATATCCATCTTTATTTTTGCCGCAAACTTGACCATCCTTTGCAAAAAACGTTTTGTGTTTCCAGCAACAGATTTTCCGTTGTCTAAGTCAATCATTAAAGTATCATAGTTGCTATGTTCAAATTGCCTATCTGTCCACCACTTTTCTAAACAATCTACTATGAAATCAGGCGTTTCTTTAGAATTACCAAAAATCAAAAATGTATTTTCGGTATTTACCTCATGAAGACCAAAAGGTACTAATACATCTGTCCAATGTTGGTCGTGGTCATCTGCAATAGGTGCTTGAATTGTGCGAGAATAACCTTTTCTACTTAAATTACCTATTTTTACCTTCGCTTTTACATCAATTGAAATACGTAAAATTTTAGGATTCTTCTTTGCTATTTCGTGTTGTCTATTGATGTTTTCAAATATGGCATCCGTTTGTGGTATTTTTTTCAAGGGCTTAGTTTTCAACACTTTCTTTACTGTATATCCAAGCCTATTTAGAATATTATTAACTGTTCTTAGCTTGAAATCTTTAGTAGTATAGGATTTTTCAAATACTAACTTATGGTAGATATAGGGGCTACTTACCCTTATATAACAACGATTTGTTTTAAAGCTAGGATCTATTTGACTTTCCTTATCTACGATAGATTTGATATCAGTCTCTAATGCTTCATAAATTACTTCTTTTTTTTTGTACCTCGTGCCTCATAATTATCAATACAACGAATACCACTTCGCCTCTCGTGAAGACCTAATTCTACCATTTCACGACTTACTTTTAAGCGTCTTTCCATAATTCGTGATGAACTTTCAAAGTATTGTTCACACAATTCAGCTGCATAAGCTCTACGAATATGACCTGTCAACTTACATAAAGCTGAATTGAAACTTGATAGAACTTCTGGTGCTAGATATATTGGCATCTTTTTACAACAAATATATTAATTTTATTTCAATTTAAACGGGTAGGTTATTTTTTTCCTGTTCCCTAAATAAAATTTTTCGACACTATTAACTTGACTAACTACTAAGCCATAGGTACAAAAATGGAAACCTTAAAGTAATCTACTCGAATAGTTGCATTATTAGCAGCATGAAAGCCAAAATTATTTCCATCAAATGATTGAGCAGGAAGCGTTTTGACTAATACTTCATTAATAAAAAAATGGTAGTTATTTCCTTTTTTTCGGAGGACTATTTTATTATAATTTGAAGGAATAATCAACTCTGAAATTTCCCAATTGGTTAAGTCATGTGCGACCCATTCACGAGTATCAAGTGCAATAAATTCTTTACGAGTATTAATACCAAAAGATTGCCCTTTCTCAAAATCGCCATCTGTTGAAGAAGTTCCCCAAACGATAGCATTAGAAAAATCGGAGTCATTCAAAATTTGGATAGTCGCCTCAACTTCAAAATCATAGCCTTCCTTGACGACCTTAAGAGGTTGTATTCTAATATCTGAACGCTGCCCAAAAGAAGTTAATTCATAATAACCATTATGAATAGTTCCTTCAGAATATTCAGTATCAAGTTGCCAATTTTTACTATTATCATTAAAATGGTCTTCAAAAACAACTACTTTATCATACTGAATAGTGGTTGTAAAAGAGGTTTGTAATAGAAAAATAGTTAGTAGAACTCCTGTTAATAACATCTTACTCATATCGTATTCATTTGCTTTTCAGTTATAAAAATATTAAAATATTTCATATTTAATATTAAAAACATACTAAAAAAATAAATTTTATTTCAGAATAGCTCTATTTAGACGAAGAATAATTTTTTTAAAAAAAAGCGAATGACAAAATCATTCGCTTTCAGGATTTTAAGATTTTTTATCTTCCTTCTTTTTCTTTGCTTTACGCTCTTCTCTTCTTTCCTGTTCGTTACTGTCCAATTCTTCAAAAGCATTAATAATTGCTTTGACTAATCGGTGACGAACAACATCCGAGCTGTTCAAGTGAGCAACTCCAATTCCTTTGACATTTTCTAATGCATCTAACGCGTAACCTAAGCCCGAACGTTGATGGCGTGGCAAATCAATTTGAGTCATATCACCCGTAATAATGGCCTGAGCAGATGGGCCAATACGTGTCAAAAACATTTTTAATTGAGGAATCGTCGTATTCTGCGCTTCATCCAAAATGATAAAGGCATTATCCAGCGTTCGACCACGCATAAATGCCAACGGAGCAACTTCGATTGTACGATTACCAATAAAATGATTAATCTTATCGGCAGGCATCATATCATCGAGCGCATCATAAAGCGGACGCAAATACGGGTCAACTTTATCCTTTAAGTCTCCAGGCAAGAACCCCAAGCTTTCGCCTGCTTCTACTGCTGGACGAGTCAGAATAATTTTCTTGACAATACGGTTTTTGAGTGCCTTAACAGCCATAGCAACCGCTGTATATGTTTTTCCTGTACCAGCCGGACCAATCGCAAAAACAATATCATTGGCTTCAACGGTATCTACCAATTTTTGTTGATTCGCCGTTTTGGCACGAATAGGCTTACCCTCCCGAGTATAAAGAATGATATTGTTCTGAGTTTCAACAACTCGACTCGCAAAGGGATTTTCCCCATTTACAATTTCTTGAACATCCTGTATGGTTAGTTTTTTATATTTCTTAAGGGAACGCACCATCAGTTCCAATCTAGCTTTAGCATTTTGTGTATGCTTTTTGGATTCTCCACTTATTTTGAGATAATTACCTCTCGAAGTAATCGTTACCTCAGGAAATGCTTCTCTTAATAAATTTAATTTTGCATCGTGTTCACCGTAAAGTTCTACGGGATCCAATTCTTCAATTGTTAAAATTATTTCGCTCAAAATGTTTTATTGTAATGAAATAAAAACTAAATATTATATTAAAAAGACCGTTAATTCAACGGATTTTAAATATAAGTCAAATCTCAAAGTAAAAAGGTTTTTTTATATAGTTTAGTTCAAAAACCTGTTTTTTTTTCATTTTTTATAAAAAAATAAGCATCACTTCTAAATTGAAGTAATGCTTATTTGATAGTATTTTTAACGAAAAAAATCTAAATCTTACAAACTATCCGCACTTTGCCAAGTACCTCCGTTGTATGCTTCAACGCCTTCTTTCTTCAATAATCCTGCTGCGCTTCCGCTTCTCATTCCGCTTCTGCAACAACAAATAACTGGTTTATTGTACTTTTTGATTTTAGCAATATTAGCTCCTATCGTATTCAAAGGAATATTAACAGAACCTTTTCCATGTCCACTTTTATACTCTGCTGGTGTTCTTACGTCAATGATAACTGCTCCTTGAGCCTTGATTGCCTTCAAATCGGCAGTTTCTCCTCCCATCATTTTTTTCAAAAAATTTAACATATTTAAAATATTTTTTATACCTATTTTAATAGTTTTTCTATTAATGTACTGTAAAGATAATTGGATTTGACCACTAAACTAAGTGATGTAAATCACATTCTGCGAATTTTAATCAAAAAAAACAAAAAGCGATACAAGAAATTATTCTCTTGTATCACTTTTCTTTTTTTGAAATTTATAATTAACTCTGTCAACCTATTTTAGAATGGTGCTAGTTATTTATTTTTCTTCACTTAGCCGCATATTTATATTTATCATACATTGAAAGTTCCATAGCTACCAAATATTCCCATTCTTTTTGCTTTTTTGGGCGCATACTATAATGCGAATGTTGGTCATATTTGATTTGTGCCTGTTGCCATTTCTTTAAAAAATTAGCTACAAAAGCATCAAACTCTTCCTCTTGACCACAAACGAAATTTCTTCTTTCTAATGATTTTCTAAGTTTTCGGGCATACAATTCTGTAATATCAAAGTGGATTTGCTCGTGTGCCAAATGATGGTCTGTATAAGCTTCTGGCTTTACCCAAGATTGTTTTTTTTCAAAATACGCCTGAACTTTATAAATGATTTTACCATTTTCGCAGCCTTTATAATGGATAATTCCAGAGGAAGTCAATGCGCTAACTTCATCAAAATTATAATCGGGAGTGCCTTCAAAGTCATCCCAAGACAATTTTTTGGCTTCGTTCCAGACAATCATTGAAGACTTCGTATTACTTTTGCCGATAATCAGTACGCCCAACAATAGAGCGTATAAAGCTAATGGTGATGTTTTCATATCGTTCTTGAGTTTAATGCTTTATTCTTTCTTTTTATAAAAAAAGAGAACATGAAGGTATTTTTCTTATAAGAAAAATATAATATCGTATTTTACTTATTATCAGCAATATTCTAGCCAAAAACGCACTTTATCACAAATATTCTGATGGCATCCATAGCAATTCGGAAAAATTTTCAACTTTGTCGTCTATTACACTTACACCTTCGCCTTCTAGCAACTCTTGCATCATCGTTGGAGTCGGAAAATGATTTCGTCCCGAAAGTTCCCCTTTTCTATTGACCACTCTATGAGCTGGCACATCTATATCATTAGAAGTACAGTTTTTGAGCGCCCAGCCAACCATTCGGGCAGAACCGAGTGTCAGATAATCCGCTATTGCGCCATAGGTTGACACTCTTCCCAAAGGAATTTCGCGGGTCAAATCATATACAAGCTCATGATAATTTGGTTTTTTAGCCATTGATTTTTTTTATGTGAAATCTAATTTAATTAAACTTTTCGACAATTAATAGTTATTATTAATAATCAGCCTATTTTAGAAAATGAGCCACCAAAACACACAAAAAGGTATTGAATGCTAATACATTCAATACCTTTTCGAAAAAATATCTCAATAATCTTATTTCTTTGGAACTTTCATCCATTTCTTTTCAATCATTGCTCTAAACTTTTCTTTAATATATTCTTCGCCCCAATGTTCGACTTCTTCTTCTGTCCAAAGTGGTTCAAAAAATAAAATACGTTGTTCTTTTGGAGGCAAGTATTTACGCCAATTCGTTCCGCCCGTTCCACCTTTGGCTTTAGGTAAGTGACGGCTCGAAGAACTCAAATGACTCAATCGCCAATAAGCATTAAAATACGTATCATATTCCTTCAAAGCGGCTTTTAGCTCCTCATTCTCTTTGACTTCTTTAGGTAATTTGAAGTATAAATAATGTAAATTACGATATTTATATCTTTTTATATATTGCATCAAATGCTTATCATAATACGCTTCAAATTCTCGAAGAGTCAATGTCTTTTCGCCCGTTCGCGCATCTATAGAACCACTTTTCCAATAGATTTCTTCATAGAGTTTTTCTAATGGCTCATCCTTCATCGCTTCGCCTCTTGCCTTATAATTAAGGAGACTATTCAGGTTGGTACTCATAATTTCTAAATGACGAAACTGAACCGACTGAAAGCCACTTGCTGGAAGTAATGCCATTCTAAATTTAAAAAAATCTTCCTTTTTCATGCCGCTTCGCATCACTCCCATACTATCGCAAATATTCTTCATATAAGCGTTGCAGCGATTGAGTCGCATGACCCACATTTCTGGATCGGTGTATTCTTCTTCATTCAAATCAGTCAATTGGTCAATTTCCTGTTTGATGAGTTTGAAGTATAATTCCGTAATTTGATGGTAAGTAATAAAGATGATTTCATCCTTGTAATCGGTCTGAGGAACTTGCAAACCAAGCAAACTATTCAGATGAATGTATTCCCAATAAGCAACCCCTTTGGATTGAACCAAACCTTCCAAATAATCAAAAAAGTCTTGACCAATTCCTTTATACTTTTCTCTTAATTTGTATAAATATTCTATTCCTTTTTTAGTTTCCTCTGGTGAAAATGAATCCATTATTTTTTATTTAAATATATTCAATAAATATTCACTCGTCCTATTTTATTACTATTTTAAAAATGGCTAATCGACTTGATTCCAACGTGTTTTTTAACTTCATAAACCGTATTTCGCGCCGTTTTTCTAGCCTTTTCAGACATTTCCCGAATAGTATCATTTATCAAAGAAACATCACTTTGTATTTCACTTCTTCTTGTTCTTAGTCCTGTTGTCAGTTCAACTAATGCTTCACTAACGGCTTCTTTGAGTTGCGTATATTTGAGTTGATTCGTATAAAAGTCGTTCGTCAAACTAATCACTTCATCTCCTTTTCCACACGCTCCAAGTATCGTAAAAAGGTTACTTACACCTTTACTCATTTCTCCTTCTGGTGTGTCTCCGCTATCCGTTACAGCAGCATTTACTTTTTTCCTAATTGTTTCTGCTTCTTCAAAAAGACGAATAAAATGTTTTTCACCTTTTGTTTTACTCATTTTTTGACTCGGATCTGCTAATGACATAATCCTCGACGAATTCGTGTACATCGCTTCTGGCAAGTCAAAATAATCAACTTCATAGCGAGTATTGAAGCGTTCCGCAATCTTTCTACATAGTTCCAAATGCTGCCTTTGGTCATCTCCTACGGGAACATATTTGGCTTTATATATTAATATATCCGCAGCTTGCAAGATGGGATAAGTAAAAAAACCAGCACTCGTGCTTTCGTTATGTTTTTGAGCATTTTTAAATTGAGTTTGACGAGATACCTCTCCAAAATTCGTCAAATTGCTCAATATCCAAGTCAACTCAGTATGTTCTGGTATCAATGACTGAACAAAAAGGGTCGATTTATTGGGGTCAATACCACAAGCTAACAAGTCTATGACCATTTGGTCGGTATTTGACTGGAGTGCTTTGGGTTCAGAATTGCGCGTCATAGCATGCAAATCTACAACGCCATAGACACATTGATATTTCTCTTGTAACGCAACCCAATTCTTTACCGCGCCAAAATAATTTCCGATATGTATATCGCCCGAAGGTTGAATACAAGAAACTACTTCGTAATTTTTTAGTTGATTCATAGCTCTACCTTAACCAGTTAGTATATTTGAATAGACTAACTCAATGACTTAATTTTTGCACAAATTAATATAATACTTTCGATAGAAAAATGATTTAAGTCAAGTAATTTGGAATTCATAATCCTTAACTCACAATCTTATTCAACATATTGAAAATTAGCATTTTATCTTACATCATTTTCTAATATTGAAAACAGCTTAAAGTTAACTCTGTCCTTATATCATATACCAACATTCCCTAATCCAATCGTTCAAAACTATACAAATCCACACCGCCTTGACCACCTTTTCTATCTGAACTAATCAAACCAAAGTTGTCATTTTTATTAATAAAAATGTTGTAATCGTTCCAACGAGAATTAATAGGCGCGCCAAAATGTTGCGGCGTTTGCCATTGTTGTTTTTGTTTTTTTGAAGTCCAAAAAATATCAAAACCTCCCATTCCGCCTTGACCATTCGACGAAAAATAAAACATTCCTGTTGCGTAATGAATATAAGGAAAGACTTCATCACCTGCACTATTGATGACTTCACCCAAGTTTTTGGGTTCGCTCCATTCTCCATCTATGAAAGTAACAGAATACAAATCCATCCCACCAAAACCTCCTGGCATATCCGATGAAAAATAAATAGTTAAACCATCTTCCGAAATCACAGGATGAACGCAAGTATATTCATCTGAATTATAATCAAATGGCAAATGATAGCCCCAAACCTTACCTTGCTTTTGAGCCGTAAAAATCTTGAATGGAATTAGATTTGGATGATTTTTTCCACAAAATTTTCGGTCATAGCGCATATACATTGCCTGCATTTGGTCATAACTTATTGTTGAAGAACTTGCTTGTGCATTAGAAGAAAAAGCATTGTATTTTCTTAGTTTCTTTGAAAAAGTAATCGCATTATCAGATGTTTTGGAAGGCTTCGCTTGAAGAAATTTTAATGCATAAGGTTCATAAACAGGAACATACCAACCATAGGTCTTACCAGTCTGACCACGCGAAAAAAGCAACGAATTATCCTCTAATAAAACTGGGCTAAATTCATCTTTTTCCGTGTTAAATGGCAATCTTGACAATTCGTAATATTCCAAAAAATCCTCATTATATTTCTCTACGGTGTCAATCAAACAAGCATTGTAGAGCAACTGAGCCAGCTTGTCTGTGCTATCTTTTTGAACCAAAGGTTCTATCCAATCTAATGCAATTTCATATTTT
>CAKZLT010000190.1 GCA_937127195.1 uncultured Saprospiraceae bacterium | reverse complement strand
AGCAAGTTAACATTCTTTACCCTTAGTAACCGAGAAAAAATAACTCGCCAAATCACGAAGTTATTTTTTCTCCGTTACTTAATAATGTATTTAGAGCTGATATAAGACTAAAATGATGCGATTAATTTTTTAAATATTGAGCAATAGAGTAGATAATTATGGAATTTGTAAAAGAAAAATTATTAGAAGTTGGAGGGCAATTGATAGGTGTTCTTCCGAGCCTTCTAGGAGCATTGACTGTCTTGATTGTAGGGTGGTTATTTGCTAAATTGTTCAGTAGAATAATTGAAAAAATTCTGAAGGCAATCAAAGTGGATACACTAGCCGAAAAATTCAAAAGTATAGATGTACTAGATGATATAACTATCAAACCTAGTGTTATAATTAGCCGTATTTTATACTATTTGATTATGCTTATAGTAGTTGCAGTGTCGGCGGATTTAATGGCACTCAAAATACTTTCTACTCAAGTAGAAAGTCTGATTGAATACATTCCGAATCTAATCACAGCGGGTCTAATCATGGTTTTTGGTTTATTATTGGCGAATATGGTCAAAGAATTATTATCAACGACTTTTCGTTCCTTAGGCATCAGTTCTGGCTCTATTATTAGTAATTTTGTTTTTTACTTCCTATTTATAACGATAGCCTTAAGTGCATTGAGTCAAGCTTCTATCAAGACGGCTTTCATCGAAAATAACTTAACGATTATCATTGGTGGTATTATGATTGCTTTTGCAATCGGCTATGGTTATGCTTCTCGTAATGTAATGGCGAACTTCTTAGGTTCTTTATATTCAAAACCGAAATTTAGAATAGGAGATATTATCGAAGTCAACGAAATTAAAGGGAAAATCATCGGAATGGATAATACTTCAATGCTATTAAGAACAGCAGATGATAGAAGAATCGTTATTCCTCTGAGCCTTTTGACTCATAATAAAGTAGAGATTTTTGAGAACTTGGACGAAGCAACTCTAATAGACGAAAGCGACGAAAATTAGAAAAGGCTTCGCTTAGAGAAAAGAGACGGCTTGACGTTTTAGCCTTTTAATAACCGCAATAAAAGCGTGAAATAAAAGGCTAAAACGTCAAGCCGTCTCTTCTCTCTAAGTCCGTAGGACGGTCTATCCTCTAAATCACAGCTTCAATAATCTGCTTAGTTGTATCAGCATCTCCCATTGTATAATAATGTAATACAGGAACACCAGCGGCTTTCAATTCTTTTGATTGCATGGTACACCACTCTACACCAACCTGACGACGCGCTTCAGGATTTTTAGCTTTCAGAATTTCATTAACCAAATCACTGGGTAAATCGATGAAGAAGTGTCTAGGGATAGAACTTGTTTGATATTTCTTAGTAATGGGTTTCAACCCTGGAATAATCGGCACATCAATACCAGTCTCACGGCATGCCTTCACAAAATCAAAGTATTTTTGGTTATCAAAAAACATCTGAGTTACAATATATTCTGCTCCAGCTTCAACCTTATCTTTTAAATATTTCAAATCTAAGCTCATATTTGGTGCTTCAAAATGCTTTTCAGGATAGCCAGCCACGCCAATACAAAAATCAGTGGGCATACCATTTTCGATATTTTTATCCAAATAGTCACCGTTATTCATACTTTTTACCTGCTTGACTAAGTCCACCGCATAGGGATGACCTTCTTTTTCTGGTATAAATTTCCCTTCAAATTTTCGCGCATCCCCACGCAATGCTAAGACATTATTGATACCCAAAAAAGCCAAATCAATCAGTGCATTTTCGGTTTCCTCTTTCGTAAAACCACCACAAATCAAGTGCGGCACAGCATCTACACCATATCTATTCATAATAGCAGCGCAGATTCCAACCGTTCCTGGTCGTTTTTTGATAGCCGTTTTTTCATAATAGCCACTCGCTCGACGATTATAAATAAACTCCTCTCGATGATAAGTAACATCAATAAATGGCGGCTTAAACTCCATCAAAGGGTCTAAAGAATCAAAAATTGCCTGTATGCTACCGCCTTTTATCGGCGGTAAAATCTCAAATGACACCAATGTATCGTCATTTGACTGCTTGATATAATCGGTTACTTTCATTATATAAGTTCTCGTTTGCTTTTTCCACGTAATCTTGTTCCAAAAGGAATGTAATTTTAATATAAAAAGAGGAAAGAAAACCCAATTACAGTTATTTTTTAGAGTAGTTTTTTATAAAAAAGCCCGTAAAAATGTTTTTTAGACACTTTTACAGGCTGTTATTATTTTTTCTTTATTTTAAAAGTAGCTTTCACAAAAAAAGTAAAGCTCGTTTTTCAGTGCATTTACGCCAATGAAGGTGTTTTTAGTTTTTTTATAAAAACTATATGTAACTATTTAACAGTGTTAAAAAAAAACAAAAGCTCGTTTCAGAGTTAAGCGTAGCGTCTCTGAAATTATAGTATTCGTCACGTCTTAGACGTGTGTTTATTTCATTTAATTCACGTCTAATATGTGATCAATATAGCATTTCAGAGACGCTACGCTTAACTCTGAAACGAGCGTTTATTTTTTAGGCACTGCTAAATAGTAACATTTTTTTTAAAAAAAATTCGATAAACACCTTTTGTAAAATAGCATGAGATGGAAAATGATTAAGTTGCCAAATTTTATTTTTTTAGTTATATTTAACAGTATATTACATAGAACCAAGACTTAAATTACGCTGTGAAACCAATTATTATACTTGCATTCTCGAATAGCCAAGATACCTATCTCGATTCTATTAAGCTAGAACGGGAAGGGACAAGTAAAGCCTTAGACGACCTCAATGATGCTAATATCATTGGTGTTCGGAAAATTGCCCACCTTTCTAACGAACAACTCTTTTATTACCTAAATCGTTATCGCCATCAAGTTCGGATTTTTCATTATGCTGGTCATGCAAGCGGTTCTACGCTTCAATTGGAATCTAATGGAGGTGACGAATTAGCTTATTCGGAAGGTATTGCAGGGATTTTAGGTCAATCGAATTCTTTGGAATTAGTTTTTTTGAATGGCTGTGCGACTTACGGGCAAGTAGAAACCTTGCTCAATAAAGGCGTAAAAGCTGTCATTGCAACTTCCGTAGCCATTAATGACACGAAAGCGTATCAATTTTCAATTAAATTCTATGAAACTTTGGCGGCTGGCGAGACGATTGGCGATGCTTTTGAAGCCGCTAAATCATTTTTAATACAATTAGGTAATGGGCCAAAAATAGAGCGAAAAGGATTAAAACTTAAAAGAAAGCACTTAGCCTAGCACAGTATAATCTTAATATTGCAACACCAGGCTATTTTAAAAAAGCAGTCAAAACTCAACACTCAGACGACCATCCGCTATTTGAAAAAAAGAACAATGCTTACTATAACTTTGAGCGAATCATTTATGATAGAATAGATACATTGTATTTTAGTGATTTAACTATTAGTGTGATTCCTGAAGTAATTACGTTATGTATCAATTTAGAAGCTTTATACCTTAGTTCTAATCAAATTTTAGATTATAGTTTTTTAGAAAAACTGACCAACTTACAAACTTTATACCTTATCGGTAATCAAATTTCAGATATTGATAGAAAACGCTTGGAAGAAAAACTACTGAATTGTGAAATATACTTTTAATTATCTATCTAGGATAAAACAAAAAATAATAGAATGGCTAAAAATTCTAGGAAACGCTCTCACAAGAGAAACATCAGAATTTTCAATTTTTAAGAGAATGCAATTTAAAACTCAAACTCCTTCAAATTAGTTAGCATTAACCGACTGCTGTAATTTAAAAAGAAGACAATTTCTATCAACACATAAAACACATAAAATCCCCAAATCCCACCTATTTTAAAACTTTTCTGCCTTTAAATCAATTTTTAAGGAAGTACTTCCTACATTTGGAATACAAACTTTCAAGAATAATTGAAATATAATGAGTAAGAATATAAGAACAGCGGTAAAAGATAGAATTTTAGTCATCGACGGTGCTATGGGGACGATGATTCAACAATATAACTTAACAGAGAAAGACTTCCGAGGAACGCAATTTGCGGATTTTCACAGGGAATTACAAGGAAACAACGATTTACTCTCCATGACACGCCCAGATGTCATTGAAGCGATTCACCGTGCGTACTTAGATGCAGGTGCGGATATAATCGAGACAAATACCTTCGGAGCAAACCGAATTTCGCAAGATGATTATGACTTAGGTGATTACGCTTACGAAATCAACTTAGGTGCAGCAAGAGCAGCCCGAAAAGCGGCTGATGCTTATGATACAATCACACCAGACAAGCCACGATTCGTAGCAGGTGCATTTGGTCCTACTACCAAAAGTGCTTCACTTTCGCCAGATGTCAATAACCCAGGTTATAGAAATGTAACTTTTGATGAGTTGGTTGAAGCGTATTATGACCAAGCAAGAGGGTTGTTGGATGGTGGCGTTGATGCGCTATTGGTTGAGACGATTTTTGATACATTAAATTGTAAAGCAGCCTTATTTGCTATTCAAAAGTGCCAAGAAGAACGCGGAGTAGATTTACCAATTATGGTTTCGGGTACAATTACCGATGCCAGCGGTCGAACGCTTTCGGGGCAAACATTGGAAGCTTTTTGGATTTCGGTTAGTCATGTGAACTTGTTTAGTGTTGGTTTGAATTGTGCGTTGGGAGCAGAAGAAATGCGCCCATATTTGGCAGAGTTAGCAAAGTTGGCAGATTGCTATGTGAGCGTTTATCCGAATGCAGGTTTGCCAAACGAATTTGGAGAATACGACCAAACACCAGACGAAATGCGCGACTTGGTAGGAGACTTCATTAATAGTGATTTTACCAATATCGTTGGTGGTTGCTGCGGTACAACGCCTGGGCATATCCAAAAATTTGCAGAATACGCGAAAGATAAAACGCCAAGACAAATTCCTACTACATCAAAAATGTCTCGTTACTCTGGTTTAGAGCCATTGGTGGTTCGTGAAGATGCGAATTTTATCAATATTGGAGAACGTACCAACGTAACAGGTTCACGCAGGTTTGCGAAGTTGATATTAAAAGATGATTACGATACGGCATTGAGTGTAGCCTTACAACAAGTTGAGGGCGGCGCACAAATCATCGACGTAAATATGGACGAGGGTTTATTGGATTCAGAAGCGGCGATGGTCAAATTTTTGAATTTGATAGCTTCTGAGCCAGATATTTGCAAGCTGCCGATTATGATTGATTCTTCTAAGTTTTCAGTCATAGAAGCAGGTTTGAAAGTCGTTCAAGGTAAGGCAATTGTCAATTCTATTTCTTTGAAAGAAGGAAAAGAGTCGTTTGTCAAACACGCCAAAATAGTCAAAATGTATGGCGCAGCAGCCGTAGTGATGGCTTTTGATGAAGATGGACAAGCGGATACGATTGAGCGAAAAGTCAGTATTTGTAAGCGAGCTTATGATATATTGGTCGATCAAGTAGGTTTCAATCCTTATGACATTATTTTTGACCCGAACATCTTCGCGGTTGCCACAGGAATCGAAGAACACAACGAATACGCGATTAACTTCATTGAAGCAACTCGACAAATCAAAGCGATTTGTCCAGGCGCGAAAATCAGTGGAGGAGTTAGTAATATTTCTTTCTCTTTCCGTGGAAATAATGTCGTTCGAGAGGCGATGCACTCCGCGTTTTTATATCATGCTATTAAAGCTGGTATGGATATGGGAATCGTCAATGCGGGGATGGTCGAAGTCTATGAGGAAATACCGAAAGACTTACTAGTATTGGTCGAAGACGTTCTTTTTAATAGAACAGAAAACGCTACTGATGCCTTAACAGAATATGCCGAAAATGTCAAAGGTGGTGGTAAAAAACGTGTTCAAGACCTTTCTTGGCGCGAAAAGCCATTGAAAGAGCGTTTGTCTTATTCTTTGGTAAAAGGTATCACAGCATTCATAGAAGAAGATACAGAGTTGGCGCGTCAGATGTATCCGAAGGCGTTACACGTTATCGAAGGTCCTTTGATGGATGGTATGAATATCGTTGGAGATTTGTTTGGTAGTGGTAAAATGTTTTTGCCTCAGGTGGTCAAAAGTGCGCGCGTCATGAAGCGTTCTGTGGCTTATCTAACGCCTTTTATTGAAGAAGAAAAAGCCGCAGGCGATAACTCTTCCAAAGGAAAAATCTTAATGGCAACCGTCAAAGGTGATGTTCATGATATTGGTAAAAATATCGTTGGAGTCGTTTTGGGTTGTAATAATTTTGATATTATTGACTTAGGTGTAATGGTTCGTGCAGAGCGAATTTTGGAAGAAGCCAAAAAGCATAATGTTGATATTATTGGATTGAGTGGCTTGATTACACCTTCATTGGACGAAATGGTTTATGTTGCCAAAGAAATGGAGCGACAAGGTTTTACTATTCCGTTGTTGATTGGTGGCGCGACAACTTCAAAAACGCATACCGCAGTCAAAGTTGAGCAACACTATAGTGGTCCTGTGATACACGTTTTGGATGCTTCGAGAAGTGTGGCAGTCGCAAGTACATTACTTTCGGATAATAAAGAAGCACGTAATGAATATTTAACTGGTATTAAAGAAAATTACGCAACGATTCGCGAACAGCGAAAAAATAGAACTTCTACTAAGAAGTATATTCCGTTAGAAGCGGCTAGAAAAAATAAATTACCGATTAATTGGAGTGAATTTGAGCCAACCAAACCACAATTTACAGGAGTAAAAGTGTTTGAGGATTATTCTTTGGAAGAACTATCCAGTTATATTGATTGGACGCCGTTCTTTTCGTCATGGCAACTGAAAGGTAAATATCCAGCGATTTTTGAAAAAGAAGGCGTTGGAGTAGAAGCCAAAAAATTATTTAATGATGCTCAACGGATGTTGAAGCAAATCATCAAAGGAAAATGGTTGACTGCTCGCGCAGTGATTGGTTTATTTCCTGCAAATGCAGTGAATGACGATGATATAGAATTGTATCAATCGGATGATAGAAAAGAAGTGCAAGCCGTTTTGAGAAATTTACGTCAGCAACGCCAAAAAGCGCCAGGACAACCGAATATTTCATTGACGGATTTCATCGCGCCAAAATCAACCAAGGTTGAGGATTATATCGGAGCATTTGCTGTAACGACAGGAGTTGGTATCGAAAAGCACGTCAAACGCTTCGAGGAAGCACACGATGATTATAATGCAATTATGTTGAAGGCATTGGCTGACCGATTTGCGGAAGCTTTCGCTGAATGTATGCACGCGAGAGTCCGAAAAGAATTTTGGGGTTATGCAAACAATGAGACGCTTTCTAATGAAGATTTAATTACTGAAAAATACATTGGTATTCGTCCTGCGCCAGGTTATTCTGCTTGCCCAGAACACACCGAAAAACGAACGCTTTTTACATTATTAGATGTAACAAATAATACAGGAATCAAACTTACAGAAAGCTGTGCAATGTATCCTGCGGCATCGGTTAGTGGCTGGTTTTATGCGAATCCGAAAGCGAAGTATTTCGGAATGGGACAAATCGAAAAAGACCAAGTAACAGATTACGCCAAACGTAAAGGAATGACTATCGAAGAAGCGGAGAAGTGGTTAGCACCTAGTTTGAATTATGATATATAGGTCATTTTTGTTTTATAAAAAACGAATCGAGATAGCTTTTTTGGCTATCCCGATTTTTTATAAAAGCCTCTATAAAAAGCTATAAATAACAAAAGCCATTAGCGATTGACTCAATCACTAATGGCTTTTTTACTAAAAAAATTCTTTCTCATTAAACATAAGGCTCAATAGCAGGCTTTTCTCTACTATATCCTAATATGTTCTGAATGGTAGTTGATTTAGGTGAAAAAGTCACCTTAGGTAAGGTACGAGAACTACGCTCTAAGTTTTCAAAAAGCTCTTGAAGTTCCCAATCATCAGACATGGCTTCTTCGACTTTTAAAGTTTCGGCGTTAGTTGTTTCGTGGTAAAGGTATTTAACTAACAATTGCTTGGTAAAATTATTCTTCATATCAGATACGCTTAATTCTTTAATGGATAAATCCTTTTAGGACTTACCTTAGTGAGGTAATGAACACTTTAATTATTTATTTCTTTGATAACTAACACTTTATCAAAGTGTATATTTTATTTAATATACTATTTTCCGTTGAAAAAATCAAGCATAAAACGCCATCACCTGTCAAAATATTGTTCTTTGATTGCTTTTTTATATTTTTTTTGTTAAATTCAATAGAATATTTAAAAAAAATGCTTATGAAACTCCCCGAAGATTTTTTACATTACGTTTGGCGATTCAAACAGTTTGACTTCAAAAACCTAATAACAACAACAGGAGAAGCGATTCATATATTCGATTTTGGTCAATATAATACGAATGGCGGTCCTGATTTTTTGAATGCTAAAATTCAAATTGGCAACACAACTTGGGCTGGAAATGTCGAAATTCATGTGAATGCTTCTGATTGGCATCAGCATCAGCATAACACTAATCCAGCTTATAATAATGTCATTTTACACGTTGTTTTTGAAGCAGATGAAACAATTAGCTTACCGAAAGGTGGTCAAATTCCCACTTTAGAACTGCGGTCGCGAGTCGCTTTATCTTTAAAAAATAAATACTTAAAACTTTTACACGAGCAAGATTGGATTCCGTGTACGAAGCAAATCGGAGATGTATCAAGTTTTGTCAAAAACATTTGGCTAGAACGACTTTTGATTGAAAGACTAGAGCAAAAGACTTTAATAATTCGCGAAGCTTTGGAGCGAAACCAAAACGATTGGGAAGCCACCTTTTATCAAATGATGGCACGGAATTTTGGCTTAAAAATCAATGTAGAGCCATTCGAGCGATTGGCACAATCTTTACCGCATATCATTTTGGCGAAGCACAAAAACAGTCTTTTTCAGTTGGAAGCGTTGCTTTTTGGTCAAGCTGGTTTTTTGGATAAATCATTTGAGGAAACTTACCCGAATGAGCTGAAAAAAGAATATGATTTTTTAAAACATAAGCATAATTTGACGGCTATTCCGCATACGATGTGGCAATTTTTGAGGTTGCGACCGCCGAGTTTTCCGACTATTCGAATAGCACAATTTGCGGCATTGACTTATCAGTCGTTGCATCTTTTTTCAAAAATACTAGAAGCTAAAAACCTCGAAGAAATAACTGAATTATTAAAAGTAGAATTATCGAATTATTGGCTGACGCATTATGTTTTTGATAAAAAATCACCCAAAAGAAAAAAAACACTGGGAACAGGGACGATTCAATTAATTATTATCAATACAATTGTTCCTTGTTTATTTTTATATGGACAAATGAAAGGCGAAAATTCCTTTTCAGAAAAGGCTTTTGAACTACTCGAAGCATTACCTGCCGAAAAGAATAGTGTCATCAAGAAGTGGCAAACATTGGATTTGCCGACAGAAAATGCACATCAAACTCAATCATTATTACAACTCAAAAAGCATTATTGTGATAAAAAGCGTTGTTTGCAGTGTAATATTGGAAACCATATCATGAAAAATTAAGTATTATAATTGCATAAGTGAACGATATAGACGAGTAGATATATTTTGATAGTCAAGATATTACATTAATTTAGGTGATTTGTCAATTATCTTATTTTTTCATTTTGAAAATGATGCAATAATTCATTCATAATACTTACTTAACAAGTAATTTATTAAATTTGAATACATTTTAAACAACCTAGTTTTTACGGGTACATCTCAAAACGACAAATGTTTATTATTCATGCAACAATTTGAGATGCGCCCATTTTTACACTAATTAAAATAATACAATTTTGGCTAATCGATTTTCATCCGCTTTAATAAATTCTAAACTACCAACTTGGAAAATCAAGATGTATGATTTTATTTTAGCCCTATTTCCTTTTTTGGCTATTGGCAGAACGAACCGACTGGTTAAGCGTTTTGAGCATTTAATGAATATTCCTTTTATGGAAGCGGTCGTAAAAGACCAAAAAATTAATGTTATTCCCGTAGGAAATGAGCATATTCCGAAGTCTGGAGCGGTGACAATTGTTTCAAATCACCCTGGCGGTGCAGATGTGATTGGCGCATTGATAGGAATTGGTAGAGTTCGCCCTGATATGTCAATTTTAGCAAATTCCTTGATTTGTATTGACTCGGTGAAAGATTTGGTTATTCCTGTAAATATGTTTGCTCGACAAAAAGTGAACAACGAAGAAATCGAAGAAGCATATCGAAAAGGACGTGTGGTTGTTTTCTTTGCTGCGGGTAAAAATTCAAGATACACTGAAGAAGGATTATTGAGAGATAGAAGGTGGCGAACGACTTATTTGTCTTTTGCAGCCAAATACAATACGCCGATTCATGTTATGCGAATTGAGGATAAGAATAGTCCAATTTTTTATAAAGTATCTAAAATTAGACAGAAAATAAAGCAACTGAAGAATGTTCCTCTTGAAAATATGTTTCAGTTGAGAGAGTTTACTCGCTCAAAATCTGCTTTAAAAGTATTTATTTCTAAGCCAACTTATTTGACGGATTTAGAAAAGACGCTAGATAAGAAAGCGTTAAGAACAAAAGCAGACGCAATGCATGACTTTGTGTATCAAATGAACGAAAACAATCTAGAATACAAAAACAAACTCAACTAGTGAAACACATATTACAAGCAAAACAAATAGAGGCAGATAAGAGTGAATACTTTAATGCCACCAAAAAAATCTATAATCCAATTCCTGTTTTTCCTTTTTTATCAGAAGAAGAAATTGATGCAGCGATTGAGGAATTAATAGATGAAAAAGCTTTAAAAATAGAAATCGAAAGGCTTCATGAAGCTTCAAAAACAATCAATTCGACTATTATCGGAACGGATTATATTATCTGTCTGGTTGAATGGAATGAATGCCCTGAATTAATTAAATTATTAACGATTTCTCGTGAATGGGCTTTCAGAAATGCAGGTGGAGGAGTAGGAAGTATAGATTATGATGAGTTCGATTTGCGTCCAGAAATGAAGCAATTAATTATCATTAACCCTAATTATACCAACTCGAAAGAGTGTATTATTGGCGGCTATCGCTATATCATTCAAAATAAGGAAAGTTATAAAGATGGACCAATGGGCGCGCATTTTAATTTTTCGGATAAATGGAAAAATGAACAATGGATTGAGTTAGGTCGCTCATTTACGAATCCTTATTTACAGAAATACGATAAACGTCCATCTATTGATTTTGTGTTGCATGGACTCGGTTACATTTTTGCAAAAAATCCCGATTCAAAAGGGTATTTTGGAAAAGTAACCTTATATAATATATATGAACAACAAAAAGCAGATGAGTTTTTTGTTACCGCAGCCAAAGAATATTGGCAGCAAAGTGAGGATGTATATGTGAATCCAGAAGAAAAAGTAGCGGAAGGCACATTAACAGCATCGCAAAAGGAGTGGTTAGATAGAGATATTTTTAAAGGAATGTTTTATTTGCTTAGAAATGATTACCAAATCAATATGGTCAAAATCATGGCGGTTTATAATCGTTTGGCAAGTTTGAAAGACATTTATTACTTCGGAGCATTTAGGCATCACGAGTTCGGAGATACAACCGAAGTTGGTATTGCTATTCATATTGATGACATTCACGATACCGTAAAAGAGAAATTTATTGAACGGTATAGTTAGTGATTGGTGATTGGTGATTGGTGTATGCCAATCACCAATCACCAATCACCAATCACCAAAAAATTACTTCTCTTCTTTCTTAACCAAAGCAATTCCCAACTCTTCCAATTGCTCCAAAGAGATTAATGAAGGCGCATCAATCATCATATCGCGACCTTGATTATTTTTAGGAAAAGCGATATAATCACGAATACTATCCGTTCCATTCATTACAGAACACAAGCGGTCAAAACCAAAAGCAATTCCACCATGAGGAGGCGCACCATATTCGAAGGCACTCATCAAGAAACCAAACTGGTCTTTTGCTTCTTCGTCTGTGAAACCTAACAACTTAAAATTCTTTTCTTGCAACGTTCTGTCGTGAATACGAATAGAACCACCGCCAATCTCAACACCATTGATAACCAAATCATAAGCATCTGCGCGAAGTGATTTCATCGTTTCGTGGTCACCGTTGAGCATACGCTCCATATCTGCTTGCTTAGGCGAAGTGAACGGGTGATGCATCGCGTGAAAACGTTCGCTGTCCTCGTCCCATTCCAATAAAGGAAAATCAACTACCCACAACGGATTGAATTTCGTTGCATCACGCAAGCCCATTCTGTTACCCATTTCTAAGCGTAATTCGTTCAACTGCTTACGAACTCTGTCCGTTTCGCCCGAAAGAATCAACATCATATCGCCTTTTTCAGCACCAGCTTTCTCTAACCAAGCTTGCAAATCAGCATCAGAATAGAACTTACCAACCGATGATTTGATAGAACCATCAGCATTCCATTTGACGTAAACCAACCCTTTTGCACCAATCTGTGGACGCTGCATCCATTCGGTTAGTTTCTTGATGTGTTTATTAGAATAGCTACCTGCTTGACCTTTTGCATTGATTCCTACTACCAATTCGGCATTATCAAAAACAGGAAAACCTTTATCTTTTGCTTCTTCGTTCAATTCTACAAACGGCATCCCGAAACGAGTATCTGGCTTATCAGAACCATACAAACGCATTGCATCATCGTAAGTCATACGAGGAAACTCAGGTAATTCGATTCCTTTCGTTGCTTTGAATAAGTATTTTGCTAATCCTTCAAACGTATTTAAAATGTCTTCTTGCGTAACGAATGACATTTCGCAGTCAATCTGAGTAAACTCAGGTTGACGGTCAGCGCGCAAATCTTCGTCACGGAAACACTTGACAATCTGGAAGTATTTATCAAAACCAGCGACCATCAAGATTTGCTTGAATGTCTGTGGAGATTGAGGCAACGCATAAAAAGTACCTTTATTCATACGAGAAGGTACAACAAAATCGCGCGCACCCTCTGGCGTACTCTTAATCAAAACAGGCGTTTCTACTTCGATGAATGCCTCTTCTGATAAATATTTGCGTGTTTCGATAGCTAGTTGACTTCTAAAAATCAAATTTTGCTGAACAGGACGACGACGCAAATCCAAATAACGATACTTCATACGCAAGTCATCA
>CAKZLT010000189.1 GCA_937127195.1 uncultured Saprospiraceae bacterium | reverse complement strand
AACCAGCCATCCGACAAGTAATCAGGCGCGTCAGCTCTAAAATAGCCCAAAGTCAGCATAGTGACTCCGCCAATCCAAGTCATAATCATGGCAGGATTAGTGATAATTGTATATAACCTTCGTTCCATCAAGGCATATTGCTTTTTCAGAATCACGGCTTCCTCGGGTGGTTTCGACTCATTCGCTTCCGCGTGATATATAAACAACCTAACTAAATACAGTAATCCAGCAAACCAACTTACAAAACCTATGATATGCATTGCTTTCGCAAATAAAAACCAACTCATTATTAAATTTTTTCTGATAAATATTAGAAGTGATATAACACCTTTATTCACCGAGTTTTTGGGACAGGTATCAAAGGCTATTCACTCATTTACCCATTCGTTAATTCTATCATTGTATCTACTCATTGACAATAATCATTATAACATGATGATTATTCGCATCAAATATAAAGCATAAGCAGGGCATTTTTGTAAAATAAAACGAGGTTACACAAATCTTGACATAAAACAGAAACATTCTAAAAAGAACCAAAATCAAGAAAGATGTTTGTAGTAAAACCAATCAAAGAGAATAATTTTACCGATTTAGTAGAAAAGTACAATGTTCCCGTTCCGCGATACACCAGTTATCCAACTGTGCCTTATTGGCAAACGGAAGCCCCGAGTAGTGCCGATTGGCAATCGCGCGTAGTAGATACATTTAACAAGAATCAGGAAATTAGCCTTTACATTCACCTACCATTTTGCGAAGCCCTTTGCACTTATTGTGGTTGTAACAAACGCATTACCAAAAATCATAACGTAGAAACGCCTTATATAGAAACGCTACTCAAAGAGTGGAAAATGTACGTTGATTTATTGCCCAATAAACCAATCATCAAAGAAATTCACCTCGGCGGAGGTACACCAACATTTTTTACGCCCGAAAATTTAGAAGAATTAATTACAGGAATTTTATCTACTGCAACGCTTAGTGATAACTACGAATTTGGGTTAGAAGTTCACCCAAATACTACTTCAATCGCGCATTTACAAACGCTATACAATCTAGGATTTAAGCGAGTAAGTATTGGCGTTCAGGATTTTGCGGAAGAAGTTTTACATATTATTAATAGAGAACAAACCTACGAGCAAGTTTTTAATATTACAAATGCTGCAAAAGCGATTGGCTACACTTCCATTAATTTTGATTTAATATTCGGATTGCCATTACAAACACCACAACACATCATTCAAAATATCGAAAAAGTAAAAATCTTATCACCAGATAGAATTGCTTTTTATGGTTATGCACACGTTCCGTGGGTGAGTAAAAGCCAACGCGCTTATTCGGAAGTTGACTTACCAACAAGCGAAAAGAAACGAGCAATGTATGAATTAGGTAAAGAGTTATTGGAAGAAGCTGGTTATATCGAAATTGGAATGGATCACTTTGCTTTACCGACCGATAAACTGAATCAAGCTAGGCAAAAAGGAACACTTCATCGTAATTTTATGGGATATACGCCTTTTCATACGGAGTTGATGATTGGGTTGGGCTGTTCTTCTATTAGTGACTCTTTGACAGGTTTTGTGCAGAATGAAAAGAAAGTAGAAGAGTATCAAGAAAGGGTAGAAGCGGGGCATTTTCCGCTCTTCCGAGGTCATTTATTGACGGATGAAGATTTGGTTTTGCGCAAACACATTACCAATATCATGTGTAATTTTAAAACCTCTTGGAAAACAGCGGAACAACAGCATCCGAGTCTTTCGGAAGGTTTGGAGCGTATGCGCGAAATGGAGAAAGATGGTTTGGTCACTATCGGAGAAACTTCATTGGAGGTAACGACTTTGGGGCAGACTTTTATTCGGAACATTTGCGCGGCGTTGGATGCTAGGCTTTGGAGAAATAAACCTGCTACGCGGTTGTTTAGTACTTCGATATAGCTTTTGAAATAAAGTTTTTCATCGTAGTATTCTTTGTTGTAGTTGCAAAGTTTTTAAAATTTGGAAAATTAAATTTATGGCATAGAGTAGGTATGTATATACTGCAAATGGGCATCAACAAGAAACATAACTTTTCGTTGATGCCCATTTTTTATAGAACTAAACATTGCGCTAGGAGAGGTATAAAAACTCTCTTTACAAGATGTAAATTATTTTCAAATGAAGTCCACAGAATGCACAAATTTGTTTGATGCACAAATAAGTTTGATAATTTTGATTGATGTGCTTATGGTAAAACATTTTGTTTTGCTGTGTTTTCTCTAGTTATTGGATAAATTAGCGAAAAGTGAGTACTTGACTTTTCTCCCAAATTTATATTTAGATGCGTTTCTGAAACTTCTACTTAACATAATATAAATTATAGGCAAAATTTGCAGAAATGAAAAAAAGCCATTCTTAATATAAGAATGGCTTTTTTCGTTAAAATGCTATTAATACAAACTATTTCAAATCTTTAGGCATCAAAATCCAAACGCGCCCATAATGACTCATGTATCTAGCTTTGTGTTCAGCAGCTATTCCGATACCAGTATAAAAATCAAGATGCCCAGCACCTTTAATTGCGCCGCCTGTATCTTGTGCTAAAATGATTTTATACTCATGATGCAATAATCGACCTTTTTCATCAATTACAGGAAATTCAGCTAATAAACACGCGCCCAAAGGAATTAAACGAGAATCAACAGCAACTGAAATTTCTGGTGTTAAATGCACACTTCCTGCACCCATCGGCTTTGATTTTTGACTACGCTCAAAAAAAGTATATCCAGGTCTTACATTCTGTGGTTTTGGTGAGACATTTGTATTCTCCTTGGATTTCTTGCCTGAATTTCCTGACATAGATACTTTTTCCGCCCTATAAGTATTTTTTCTTGTTCTAGCATTGTTGCCACCGTAAGCTAAGTATTCAACAGAACCATCAGAGTATTTAGCGTATCCTGAGCCTTGTAACTGCATATTCCTAATATCTTTTGAACTTTTTGCCCAAGCTAACTCCAGCCCCTGCCCTTTCAAAGCGCCATTTAATATTTCTGAACGAGTTGGAATAACTTCTAAATCGTCAGGTCTTGCGTAGATAGGGTGCTGAAAATCAGTGGTTTGAGTTTTGCTTACTTCAATAATTGGTGAAAAATATCCAGTAAATTTGACGTTTCCTTTTCTATTGCGCCCTTTCAAAATATAAGTGTCGAATAAATCTTCTAATCTCTTGCTAGAAGTGCCATTATTCCAGTTAGATAGTAATTCTACTGATTTATTTAATTTGTCATAAGTTATATCTAATTGATTATCAGAGTAAAAATTGCCTTTTTTCTCATTTTCTCTTATTTTAAGCAATTTTGATTGATTCGTCAATGCATCTCCTAATTCTGTATTAGGCATCGGCAATAATGACTTGTTATCCTCTAATGGAGAGAAAAGCGGCGTACTCTTACTATACAGTTTTGTTAGCGTATAATTAGGTTGTGCTTTTCCAACTCGGTTAATGTTTTCCTTTTTGAAACCTTGCTTAACCGTGATATTGTCATTCGTCGGCATATATATAGTAATCTGCACTAATAAAAGTGTGATGCCGATAATAGTTAATAATAGGTAATGCTTCTTCATGGATGCAAGGTGTAGCTATTAGTACTAGTAATCAAGTATTTATGTTTTTGTAAGGTGTAATCAACTATAAATCAGTATGTAGTTTAACAAAATATTAATATTTAGGAATGGTTTATAATATCTCCACCAAATTTTTAGTAAGGCACGCCCCTACTCTTCCAAATTTTTTAGTGATTCCTATCTTTTTGTTAAGAAAATATTAAAATATTTTAACCAAAAAAGGAGATTTGTTCCTTTTTTAGAAAAAGAGCTTAAAATGGCGAATATTCTCTAATAAGTTGATTTATAGCGATTTAAATTCCCTTTTTTTACATTTTTCTAAAAAAAACAAAAAAAACAGGTAATAAATAGTCATTTTTAACAAAAAAAATAGCGTGAATAATTCTATTTTGGCAATCTTATTTTTGTTAAAAGCATTCCCTTTTCACGACCTAAACGATTTAAAGCAATGAAATTTAAAGTAACACTCTTATTCGCAATTATTTTTCTTTTTCAAAAAAATACACTTGCGCAAACAAAAACACTCAATGGATTAGATGAAACTATCGAAAAAGTTATTAAGGACTGGAATGTTCCTGGAATAGCGGTTGGAATTGTTCAAGATGGCAAAATTATCTATACCAGGGGCTTCGGAAAACGCAATGTTGCGGATAAGTTGCCCGTAAATGAAAATACTTTATTTGCCATAGGTTCTTGTAGTAAAGCTTTCACGGCAGCAACGGCAGCGATTGCGGTAGATGAAAGCACTTTGGCATTTGATAAGCCTATCAAGAATTACCTTCCGACTTTCAAAATGCACAACAATTATGTTGGTAATAATATTACGCTGAGAGATTTATTGACGCATCGTTCTGGTTTGCCTCGCCATGATTTGGTATGGTATGGTTCGGATAAGTCACGCAAAGAGTTGGTTGCTGCTATTGAGTTTTTAGAATTGACGACTGAATTCCGAACGACTTGGCAGTATCAGAATTTGATGTTTATGACAGCAGGTTATTTGGTTGGTCAAGAGAATAATACAACTTGGGAGGCTTACACTCAGAATCGTTTGTTAGAGCCTTTAGGTATGAATACAACCAACTTTAGCATTCAAACCATGAAGAAATCTAAAAATTATTCGCTTCCTTATAAGATTAAGAATGAGGCAGCAATAGCTATTCCTTTTAGAAATGTTGATGCAATTGGCCCAGCAGGTTCTATTAATTCATCAGCTAAAGAAATGTCTAATTGGCTACTTTTTCAGTTGAATAAAGGCGTTTTTAATGATAAAAAAATTATCTCTGAAAGCAACTTCAAACAAATGCATCAGCCCCAAATGCCAATGCCTGGAGAGATTGATAGTGACGAAATCTTTTATAGAAGTTATGGTATGGGGTGGATGTTGACTTCGTATCGTGGACATTTTAGGTCAGAACATGGTGGTAATATTGATGGCTTTTCGGCAAATGTTGGTTTGCTGCCAAGAGATAATATCGGTGTAGTGGTGCTGACCAATATGAACGGAACGTCTGTTCCGAGTATTATTCAGAATATCATTTTTGATAAATTATTAGGTCTAAAAACAATTGATTGGAATGAACGATTGTTAAAAAACAGACGACAAAGCAAAGATTTGGAAAAAGAATTGGATGCAAGTCAAGCTGACCCTCTCCAAAAAGAAAACACCTCTCCTACTCATTCTGTTGCAGATTATGTTGGTGATTACTTGCATCCTGCTTACGGAAAAGCTAAAGTCAAAGCGGTTGATAATGCTTTAACTATGTTCTATGGCGGTGAAGAGTTAGCTTTGGAGCATTATCATTATGATATTTTTAAAGTAAATAGCGAAATGAGCGTAATTAATGGTTTGAAGGTGAATTTTTCGATGAATGAAAATGGAGATATTGAAGGTATAAAAATGCAGTTGCAACAAGGTGTAGAAGCTATTAATTTTGAAAAAAGAATCAATATCAAAAACCTTGATCTAAATCTTTACACAGGAAATTTTGAATTACTCAATCAAGCGATTACCTTTTATATTGAAAATAATAAACTCAAACTTAATGTGCCTCCTCAACCGATTTATACTCTTGTTCCTACTGGAGAACACACCTTTAGCATTAAAGGCGCGGACGGTTTTACGATTATTTTTAAAGTAGAAAAAGGAAAAATTGTTAATTCGGTGACCTTCAATCAGCCCAATGGAACGTTTACGGCTAAGAAAAAGCCTTAACATGATTACTATTTGGTTGATGAATTTTAGCTTTTTATTTTTTTAAAAAATTGAACCCTTTGGCAATTAAAGCCATGAATGCACGAATAATGTTTTCAAATAACCTTATTCGTTTGAAATTTGTGCATTCGTGGCTTTAATTATCTGAGGTGATATAATCTATTGATTACCAAAGGTTAATTGTTTTTTATATCATTCATTAGTTCTATTACAAAAGCCCTTGTTAACTCAACAATGAACCCTCTCACTTACTTCACTTCAATAATTTCAACGCGACGTTCACTCGAAGCTTCAACACTATATACGGAACTTCTTCTATCCATTTTTACTTTCTCTTTAGATTGCGCTTCACCAAAAGGTACTTCAATAATTTTGAGTTGCTTGGCATCAATAAAAGATTGTAACGCACCAGCACCAACATTATTCAAATAGTTTTTGACACTGACTATTCGACGTTTTGACAAGTTGATATTATACGTCCCCGAAGCGAGTTGGCTAGTATAACCTTTGATGTAAATCTCAATGACGCGCCCTTTTTGCAATTCGATAATCAGCAAGGCATACAAGCGTTCGAGTTTGTCAAAACCACCTTTGACTTCATTAGTGAAGAAGTCATTAACTTTAATTTCAGCATTTATCTTTTGAGTAGCCGAAAGCGGATTCGTGAATTTTTTTACAAACAAATCTCTACGGTCATAATATTTATAATAGGTTTCGTTATAAGCAAATTTCGTTGTCGTTTGTGTTGTTCGTGGATTTGGTTGGTCATTATCAAAATACAACGCAATCGGTAACATCTTAGATAATTCTTCATCAAAGGTTAACTCTTCTTTGGGTTGTTCGTTCGGAACTTCAACCCTTGTACTAATCGTATCAACGGGTACTTCGGCTAAAGGAATGGTATCAATAGGAATTTCAATAACGGGTTGCTCTGGCGGAATTGGTTTTGGTAATTCAAACTTAAATATATCATTGCAGCAAGCACTTTTGGTCAATAGGAATGCCCCTACTCTATTGGAAGAAAAGTATCCCGTGTAACCATTTTTATTCATAGAAAAATAAATATCATTATAACTACTATTTAAGGGAAAGCCTATATTTTTCGGTTTTTGCCATTGTGTTTTGTTTTTTCTTTTTGTAAAAAAAACATCATAACCACCCAATCCCAAATGCTCATCAGAACTGAAATACAATTTCAAAAATTGATTATCAAAAAAAGGAGTTATTTCATTACCTTTCGTATTAATGGCGCGACCGAGGTTTTTTGGGTTAGTAAATTGACCATTTTTAATAGTACTCTGCCATATATCTAAACCACCTTTTCCTCCTTTTCTATCAGAAGCAAAAAACAAAAACTCCTCTTTCGTCAGACTATCAAAACCAATTGAAGGATGTGTTGTCGTTGTGCCTTCTAGGTTAATCATAGCAGGAAGTAACTCATCTTTAGGGCGTTTCTCTTGCCATTTTCTACGGTAGATCTTACAACGAATGCCGCCTTCTTTGAGTGTCTCACATCGTGTAAAGTATAGCCATTGACCATCTTGACTAAAAGAAGTATGCGCATTATGAAGTTCTTTTTGGTTGAGATTTCCTCTGACAGGCTTTGCTTTTTTGCCTTCTTTAGCGGACAGAATGCGGGTGTAGTAAGTTTTTTTTCCTTTCCTTTCTTTTTTAAATTTTAGCGCGGAATAATAAAAATCATCGCCATTTTGTATTGGAGCGAATTCCGAGTAAGGCGAATTAATATTTTTATCCAAATGCGTAATCGTTGCTTTGACTGGCTTTTTCTTGATTTTTAAAGCATATTCACAGGCATTGAGTTTGTTCTTTGCTTTTTTGCGAATAGCTTGTGGTGTGCCTCCTTTTTTTGAAAAAGCCTTAAAATGCGTCATTGCCTTTTCATAATTGCCTAATGCCATACTATTCAATCCCCAATTGTATTCAAACGTAGGAAAAGTCTTATGAATATCCTTAGAAAATGCTTGCTGAAAATAGATTTCCGCTTCTTCGTAAGCTTGCCAATGATAAGCAGCTTTCGCAAATTTTGCTTTCAATCGTACTAGAGAAGTATCTATTTCTATAGCTTCCTTTAGATAAGAATAAGCTGCAAAGTAGTTTTGCTGTGTCATCGCTTCGTCACTTGCCTTTTCGTAAGCGCGTAACGATTGTCCATTAACGGCATTCCAACTCAAAAACAAAATCAAACAAAAGAATAAACGATACAGAAAAAAAATAGGTTTCATAACTTAATTGCTTAGAGTATTTTGTAGTGTAATGAATTTCATTCTACTACCTAAAAACGATGCCCGTTTGTAGAACGCATACGGTTCAAGTAAGGGATTAGGCAATAAATAACCTACCACAAAGAACAGCATTGTTTTTTATTTAGACAAGGTAAAAAACGGAGTCCTAGCATCGCTAAGGCGAGTATTTTTAACGCGGTATAAATGAAAAACAATAAGTTAGACTGGTAGGTTATTTTTTGCCTAATCCCTTATAATTAAATTACGAAGAAAAGTATCATTTTGCTGCTTAATTACTTGAAAGAATAATTGGCTTAGTCACGACTTGTTCTCCAACCTGTAACCGTATCCAATACATTCCTTTAGGATGATTTTTAAAATCATTCCATTGAATTTGGTGGATGCCTTCGCTTTGTTGTTTATTGACTAAAGTTGCTACCGTTTGCCCAATTCTATCAAAAATGGTGACTTGAACCAAGTCTTTATTATTCAATTCATATTCGATATTCAAATGGTCAATGACTGGATTTGGATAAGTATTGAACGTTAGTTCATTTTGAACCTCCAAATTAGCCACATTTACAGCAAAAGGATTCATAATAGAGTCCAAAAACTGTATTGCAATCGGAAAGCGAGCCGCTAATTGATTCGTGTGTGTACCATTGTAAGTTTCGTATATATGTGGATAGTTGATTAAGTTGAGTGAATCTGAAAATGATTGAGTCATATAATGAATTTTCAATTCATCCTGCAAACCACAATCAAAATAGACCGCAAAATCTGCCGAAGCGGGTACTTTCTCTGCATATCTGAACGGGTTTTCTGCTAACCATTTTTGGTGAACCGAGTCAATAATTGCACCTTGGTCATCCAATGGATAGTCAACAAAAAGAAAAGGCTTACTCGGATTAGGAGAATACGCGCCAGCAATAGCGTGTGTTAATCCACTAAAAACACCATTAAACGGACTATAATTATAAGGTGCGCTTCCGCCACTTTCACTCAAAATATCTGGCACAACATATTGCAAACCATTTGCATCCACAGGACCACTATGAGAAGCGACACCACGAAACATTTGGTAATATTTTAGACCTAACCTCATACTTCCAACGCCACCCATCGAATGCCCCATAATGGTTCGCTTCTCAGGAGTTGCTATTGTATTATAAGCAGAATCTACATGCGCAATTACATCTTGAATGATATAATCTTCAACGTTTCCGTTTACAGGTGAATTAGCGTAAAAACTAGAACCATATAAACCTTGATCTCCCGTTGGTTTGACCATAATTACGGGGTGAATAGTACCACTAGAAATTAAATTATCTAATATACCAGTGATAAAAGGATAAGAACCCTGATCTCCATTTGCACCATGCAAAAAGTAAATTACAGGATAACGGGTATTGGGATCAGCCGCATCATAATTGGGTGGTAAATAAACATCGACAGCTTGTGAGCTGTTATCCAAAGCAGGGCTATTAATGGCATCGTTGATGACTGTGCCTTGACCAATTGCGAAAATTGGTAAGCATAAGCATAAGAGTAAAAAATGTTTCATTGATTTAATTTTTGATTGAAGTCTAAGATAAGTTGATTTTTTTTGATCGGTTCTAAAATTACGGTATTTTAGCTATTTAGGGAGTAGGAAAAAAATAACCTACCCAATCTAGCTTGTTATTTTCCATTTTAAAAAACATAAAAAATAGTTCCGTCCCGAGGCTTCGGGATGCAACGATTTTTTAAATTTCTTAAAAAGAAAAATAACGTTACAATATCGGGTAGCTTATTTATTTCCTACTCCCTTATTATTTTTATTAAAAATGATTAGCAACCAATAACAATTACGCGCGTGCATATTATCAGTAAAATTCTATCTTATTTATTTGCTTTGATTGTGATTTTCACAACAGGAAACATTATTATTTCTATTGTTGCACTTCAAGATAGTATTTCCTTAGGAGATGGAATCTTGGTGTTTTGTCTTTTGATTATTATGCTAATAGGGTGTTATTATATTATAAATGATATTGGACAACGAAGAAAGAAAACGAAGAAAAATAACAAATTTCAAGATGATGGTATATTAGATGATGAATTATTAGGAGAATAATTTTGTTATCTTTTTAAAAAAACTACAAACAGAATGAACGCCATAGAAATACCCGAATTCTCATTAACGTTACTCATCGGCTCAAGTAGTGCTGGAAAATCTACCTTTGCCCAAAAGCACTTTTCTTCAACTCAAATCATCTCTTCTGACCATTGTCGCGCTTTAGTTGATGATGATGAAAATAATCAGAAAGCCTCGGCTGATGCTTTTGATTTACTTTATTTTTTGGTAGAAAAACGCCTAAAAAGAAAAAAACTAGTTGTAGTTGATGCTACAAATTTGAAATCTTCTGTCCGAAAAACACTTCTTCGATTAGCTAAAAATTATCATTGCCAGACTTTTGCTATTGTTTTTAACTTGCCTAAAACACTCCTTTTAGAACGCCATCATGAGCGAAACGATAGACATTTTGAGGATGAAATAATTGAGAATCATCATTATGATTTGAATGTTATTTTACCGCATTTGAAAAAGGAACATTTTAAAAAAATAATAACACTCGATTCGGTTGAAACCATCAATGAGGCAACTGTTTCTATTCAAAAACTCCCAAATAACAAAAGGCATTATACGAATTCATTTGATATTATTGGAGATGTTCACGGTTGTGCAGACGAATTAACAGACCTTTTAATAGAGTTAGGTTATCAAATAGAAACGGGTAATGAATATAAATATCAATTCAAAATAACGCCACCAACCAATAGAATGGCGTTTTTTGTGGGAGATTTGACCGATAGAGGTCCAGATTCTCCGCGGGTTCTCAAAATGGTAATGTCAATGGTTGAAGGCGGAGCGGCACTTTGCGTTTCGGGAAATCATGATGATAAATTGATGCGTTACCTAAAAGGTCATAAAGTAAATACCAAACATGGATTAGATACAACAATTGAGCAACTCGAAAAAGAATCAGAAGATTTTGTAGCACAAGTTTTAGATTTTTTAATGAAACTTGACAGTCATTATATTGTGGATGACGGTCGTTTGGTGGTCGCACACGCTGGAATTAACGAGTTTTTGCAAGGTCGTGAGTCTGGTGCAGTTCGTTCTTTTTGCCTGTATGGAGATACGAATGGTAAAAAATATCCTTCTGGAATGCCCGTTCGACTCAATTGGGCTGATAAGTATCGAGGTGATGCTTTGGTGGTTTATGGTCACGTCGCAGTAACCAAAGCCGAATTGGTGAATAACACGATGGATATTGATACAGGATGTGTTTTTGGTGGAGAGTTGACCGCATTGCGTTATCCATCTGGGGAATTAGCTCAAATTCCTGCTCGAAAAGTATATGCTCAAAAGCGTACGCCAATGACGCGTTTGTATAGAAATCTATCTATTCAACATATTGAAGGTGTCGAACTCAATCGGACAACCTTGACAACAGATCGTAGAATTGTAACACATTTAAATCGAAATATTTCGGTAAAGTCGAATCAGTTAACGGTAGCTTTTGATAAAATATCAACTTCTGAACTTGCCCCAAATTGGTTGGTATATATTCCTCCGAGTACACTTCAAATTTCTCCAACAGAAATAGAACAAGATTTTTTGGAGCATCCTAATATGATGTTTTCTTTTTATAAAAAGAAGGGATTACAGCGTGTCATCTGCCAAGAGAAGCACAGTGGAAAGCGGGCATTGACCATTATTTGTAAAAATGAAGCTGCTGCGCAAGAGCGTTTTAAAGTAGAAGGCGGTTCTATTGGTGTTTGCTATAATCGTGAAGGTTTTCCTTTTTTTAAAGAAAAAAAGATAGAACAAGACTTTATTACGGACTTACAAAAAGCGATTACTGCAACTAATCTTTGGGAAGAACTGGATACCGACTGGATACTTTTGGAAGGTCAAATTATACCTGATTTTATAGAGCCGATGCGTTTTAAAACATTTGAAAAGTATCAAGAAAATGTTGACCGTTATTTTGAGAATACGCGAACAACATCAGACTTTCAGTTTGCGCCATTTCATATTTTAGCATCAGAAAGACAAGCACACACGAATAAAACGCATGAATGGCATCTTAAAAATATTCAAAAAATAGTTAATCAAAATCCCGTTTTGCTCAAAAAAACAGCGTATAAAATAGCTGATTTAGAGGATGAAAAAACTTGTGAAGCGGTGATTGATTGGTGGCTAGAAATGGATGCGAAAGGCAAGGAAGGAATCGTGATTAAGCCAACTCAATTCATTTCATACAACGAAAGGAAGCTCATAATCCCGATGTTGAATTGCTTCGGTCGAGAGTTTTTACGACTGATTTATGGTGGAGATTACACAGAGACAGGTCATTTAATACGCCTACGAGACCGACCTTTGTTTACTAATAGTGGTGCAGTCAAGGAGTTTCCGTTGGCAATGGAATCGTTAGAGCGATTTGTTCGATATGATTTGATGAAAGAGGTGCAGGAGTGTGTTTTGGGCGTTTTGGCGTTTAGGAAAAGGTAGGTTCTTTTTAGATTATATGATTTGAAGAGTAAGACATTATTACAAGAATTGAGTGTATTATTTTATATATTTGTTCTCAAGGTTTTAAATTAAAAAATATGATAGAAAATACTAAAGTTAATTGGATGTACTTCATTTTTTTTAATTGTGGGTAACGTTTGGTATATGCAAAGTAGGCGATTGCGGGCTTCTAACTTATCAACCTGTTACAATTTTGAAGCGGGCTACAACCGTTGAATTTACTGCGGTTAAGCCTATTTTGTATATACATTGTTAGCGGTTCGTGCTTTATTTTTATCTTATTTTGATGCCATACCACCTCCAATCACTTTCAGAATTTTCAACCAAATTTAAAGATTCAGTACTTTTTGGAATGGTTGGGAAATACAGTTTAAAAGTCAAGTCTTGTCCTGAATGTGAAAAATAAGTTTTATCAGGAGCAGTTTTTATGCCTTCTGCCTTTTCTAGGGTGTACTTTTTACCATTAGCCATTATATAAGTGTATTT
>CAKZLT010000188.1 GCA_937127195.1 uncultured Saprospiraceae bacterium | reverse complement strand
CAAAAGTCTGTATAATTTGTTGTTAAAAATGGCTGTTTAAAATTCACCATCAACTCTACGCCCAATAGTTTTGCTACCCCTCGCGCTACTAAGCTATATCCGCCAAAATCACCATAAACTTGCACTAAAAAAACCACAGGAGCTATTAATAATTCTGTTGAAGAATAATTGCTAGGGTTAGCAAAAACCATATCGACAATTGCTCCTGCATTGTCCCCGATTATCATTTTCATAAAAAGACCAAATGTAATATACATCAAGCCTTCTTTGATTTGTAACTTCGTTGGTAAATTGATTTCTGCTATTTGAGGTAAAAGATTTCGAGCGCGTTCGATTGGACCAGCTACCAATTGTGGAAAAAATGAAACAAACAAAGCAAAGTCCAAAAAAGATTGCGTTGGTTCTAGTTTTTTTCTAAAAATATCTATTGTATAAGAAAGTGTTTGAAAGGTATAAAAAGAAACACCAACGGGTAAAATAATATTCAAATGAAAATCATCTAGCTCATACCCTAGCGTTTTCCCTAAATTTTGGAAAGAATCTACAAAAAAATTAAAATATTTAAAAAACATTAAAATCCCCAAATTTCCTACTAAACTAAACGTCAGGAAGGTTTTTCGCTCTTTTATGTTTTCGGATGCTGCTATTTTTTTGCCTAAAAAGAAATCTAATGTTGTAGAAAAAAGTAACAAAACACAAAATCTCCAGTCCCAAAAACCATAGAAGACATAACTAACTATTAGAAGAAATGGCTTTTTCCAATGCTTCGGGATTTTTAAAAAAATTGGAATGACTATCGCCAAGAACATTAAAAATATATAAGAATTAAAAAGCATTGATTTATTGGTTTATCACTAGATTTGGTCGCAAACTTAGTAATAAAATCATAGATGTAAAAGATAATTAATAGAAGTGAACCGTTTGACCTAATAACTGACATTACATATTAGAGAATATATTTAAAAGCTAGAAAAAAAGGGAATTTCAAAAATATTTAGCCTTTTATTATCATAATCAAATAAAAATTTGTAGAACTTTAAAGAAATGTTAAAAAACATTAAGGTTTTCCTTCAACTAAACTTTTAGTAATAAAATTAAATAAAAGTTCGTTATTCGATAATAAAAAATAATTATTAAGTTATTTTTGTGTAACAACAAATTATTATATTTTTATATATGTCAACAAGTTAAAATATAAACTAACATTTTGTTTTTATCAAAAATCGCAAAATTTGAAAAACACAGGTTACAGTAAAAAATATATAACTATTTTTGAACAAACCAAAAATTTAAAACAAGGTATATTATGAATAAAACAGCTACTACATTAGCACTTTTGGTAGGTTTAGTTACCTTAATTAGCATCAATGCTACTACTTATAAAGTCAAATCTTTAGAACCTGTCATTTACAACTCTTTTGGAGATAAAGTCATGGATGAATTACAGGAAGGGTTAGAAAAATTCAAAGCAGAATATCCTAAACTAACACTTAGCAACGATAAATTTTATGTTAGTTTTAGTGAATGTAATGGAGAAAAAACGATTATGGTGAGCTATTTGTACTGTGCAGATTGTTCATTAGCTAAGTTGGTTAACTCAACTAACCGTTTTATGAAAATAAGCAATCGATTATCTTTACCTGTTATTTTTGATGTCGATTTACATCATAGTGATATTTTTGCTTCTCCAAATGGCGAGACTAGAATTATCCCTTCTAGTAAAGGCTATGCCGTTTCGGTTGATGCAACAGGCGAAATTACTTTTGCTAATTTTATTGAAAAATAAATTTACTTTTTAATAAAAAAATAAAAAACCTCTTTGACGCTTTTGTTGAAGAGGTTTTTTAGTAAAGTCCAAAAAAAAAATCGATATTGAATATTACTTCAATACCGATTTTTTAATAGTCATTATAACAATAACAACTTATATTTTTAATGTAAATTCATTAGCTACCTTGCAAAATGTCTTTTACATCACTCTTAATCTTATTCGCCAAATTATTAGCCATGACAGCCGAAGTACTTTCAGCATAGATTCTAATAATTGGTTCTGTATTTGACTTTCTAAGATGAATCCAATCCTTGTCAAATTCTACTTTTAAGCCATCAATCGTTGTATGCGGTTGGTTTTTATACTTCTCCTCTAGCTTAACCAATAAATGGTCAACATCTATATCTGGAGTCAATTGTATTTTATTTTTAGAAATAACATAATTTGGATAAGTACTTCTTAAGAAAGAAACGGGCTTACCAAAATTTGCTAAATGCGTCAAAAACAAACCGATACCAGCCAAAGCATCGCGACCATAATGAGAATCAGGATAGATAACTCCACCATTCCCCTCACCGCCAATAACAGCATTAACAGCTTTCATTTGCGTCACTACGTTCACTTCGCCAACTGCCGCCGCATGATATACGCCACCGTGTTTTTCTGTTACGTCGCGCAAAGCACGAGTAGAAGAAAGGTTAGATACCGTATTTCCTTTTTTGTGCTGCAAAATGTAATCAGCAATAGCCACAAGGGTATATTCCTCACCAAACATCTCACCGTCTTCACAAACAAATGCCAAACGGTCAACATCAGGATCAATTGCAATACCCAAATCTGCGCGCGTTGACTCAACCGTTTTTGATAATTCTATCAAATGGTCAGCCAAAGGCTCAGGATTATGTGCAAATTCGCCATTAGGTGTATCGTTCAAGCCGATGACTTCACAGCCCAACTGCTCCAACATTGGAATAACAGATAACGAACCAGTAGAATTAATACAATCCACAACAACTTTGAATTGACGTGCTTTGATTACTTCTGTGTTTACCAATTCCAATCCGAATACAGATTCAATGTGCTTCTGAATATAACCATCTTTATATTCATAGCTACCCAATGAATCTACACCAACATAGTCAATTGCCTTATCCTCAATCAATTGCAACACATCACTTCCATCTTGACCTGAGATAAATTCTCCTTTGTCATTCAAGAATTTGAGTGCATTCCATTGTTTAGGATTATGACTTGCTGTAATAATAATACCCGCGCCTGCTTGTTCTTCAGGTACTGCGATTTCGACAGTAGGTGTAGTTGAAAGCCCCAAATCAACAACATCAACGCCAACCATTCGGATAGCATTAACAACTAATTGATTCACGATTTCACCCGAAATACGACCATCACGACCGATGACAATTTTCGGGTTGCCCGTCTTTTGCTTTACCCAATGCCCAAAAGCTGCGGCACATTCTACTATATCTTGAGCAGTCAAATTGTCTCCAACATTACCGCCAATAGTTCCTCTGATACCAGAGATTGATTTAATTAAAGCCAAGGTTATTGATTTTTATGAAAAAAAATGAGTCCTAGACTAATTTTATTCTTCGCTTTTTGCAGCTTCTTCTGCTGGCTTAGCATAAGCAGTTTTCTTGTTTTTTGGTCTAGCATTACCATAAGAACCACTACTAATTTTACCTCTTTTGCTTCTTTTATCTCCTCTACCCATTGTAATAAGAATTATTAGATTAAAAAATATTTTAAATATGAAGCGCAAAGTTAAAAAAAACAGTCATTATTTTTTTATAAAAAAGAATTAATCGGTTGATTTTACTAAATTTTAAAAATAGCTGTCATTAACATCATCAATCATGAACCTAACATTATAATATACGTTCCCTTAAATGGAGATAAAAAACACTCCACTAAAAAAGAAAAAATGATTCAATCTATAAAAAAATATAAACAACAATTTGGTGCAAAAGTAACACCAGAACTTCAAAAAAAATATGCTCAATCCAAACATTGGGATGGCAAAAAGTTTGAAAACTTAGAAGAAACTGACATGGATTTCTCGTTAGGTGAAATGCCTGGGTTTATCAAAAAGCAATTCACGGGTAGAGATTTGAGAAGTCCTAAAAAACCTATTCCAATATTGGATTTTGATAAAAATGTTTTTGAAACCACAGACAAAAAACCAAAGTTTATATGGTTTGGTCACGCGGTTCTTTTACTTCAAATTAATGGTAAGAATCTATTAATTGACCCAATGTTTGGTGAGAATGCTGCTCCAATAGCACCTTTTCCCATAAAACGATTTAGCGAAAACACATTGGACATTATTGATAAGTTGCCCAAAATTGATGCTATTTTAATGACTCACGACCATTATGACCATTTGGATTATGATAGTATTTTAAAAATAAAATCAAAAGTTAATACTTACTTCACATCACTAGGAACGGGGCGACACCTCGAAAAATGGGGTATTCCAGCCAATCAAATTACAGAATTGGATTGGTGGGATGTGCTGGAATTTGAAGGAATTACAATTACTTGTACGCCTTCAAGGCATTTTGCTGGGCGAGGAATAACTGACAGAGCCAAGTCTTTTTGGTGTGGTTGGGCATTCAAAACAGAAAGCCATAGTGTTCTTTGGAGTGGCGACGGTGGATACGGTGCGCATTTTAAAGAAATCGGACAAAAATTAGGGGCTTTTGATTGGGCATTTTTGGAATGTGGTCAGTATAATGAATTGTGGCATTTAATTCACATGTATCCAGAAGAAGCTATTCAAGCGGGTTTTGATGTTGGTGCAAAAGTAGGAATTCCATTTCATTGGGGTGGTTTTCCGTTGGCATTACACGTTTGGAAAGAACCGATTGAGCGTTTTGTGGCAGAAGCCAACAAAAAAGATTTCCCGTTTTTTGTACCGCAACTCGGAGAATTAATCCAAATGGGAGAAGAACCAAGTAATAATGAATGGTATAAAGGTTTGGAATAACCTTGTTTATGCCAACAACAACTTTTAATATTTTTGCTTTTGTTGTTTGTTTTGAACCACAAAGGGACAAAGAGAATAAAAGGAGTTTTCTAATAACTTCTTTGTGGTTCAAAACATTAAAAAAAGCCCTTTGTATTCTTTGTCCCTTTGTGGTTCAAAACATTTTAAAAAAGCTCTTTGTATTCTTTCCCCCTTTATGGTTCAAAAAAATTATATTTGCAGTTCAAAATCAAGATATATTGAAAACGAAAACGCTTAGACAGGATAAAGTTGGGGTGGTTACCTTAGGATGCTCTAAAAATCTAGTAGATTCAGAGAATTTGGTCACTCAACTACGTGGAAATGATTATGAAGTCGTTCATAATAGTGCAGAAGCTGCTAATGTTATTATAGTGAATACTTGTGGTTTCATTGATAGAGCAAAAGAAGAATCCGTAGATACGATTTTGCATTATATTGGTGAGAAAAACGAAGGTTCTATTGATAAACTCTATGTAACAGGTTGTCTTTCGGAGCGATACAAAGAGGATTTACAAAAGGAAATGCCTGAAGTAGATGCTTATTTTGGCACATTAGAAATGCCTCAATTATTGGCTAAATTAAATGCTGATTATAAGCATGAATTGATTGGAGAGCGTTTGATTTCTACGCCTTCTCATTATGCTTATATGAAAATTTCGGAAGGTTGTAGTAGAACTTGTTCGTTCTGTGCGATTCCTTTGATGCGTGGA
>CAKZLT010000187.1 GCA_937127195.1 uncultured Saprospiraceae bacterium | reverse complement strand
CAAACTATCAGCTCACTCATCAAAATAGTGAATTCACTCATTCTTCCTTGCTTTTAAATAAAACAACCTCCATATTAGCACTCGTATATGGATGGTACCTTATACATCACAACAAAAAACGTAACAATCACTTCAATAAACATTTAAAATCTTTATAAAACATATTATTACTAACCTTTTTAGTAATCGACAAAATAGCCTACAATTGTAGGCTATTTTTTTATCCTAAATTTGTTAAGTGAAGAAAAATAAATAAGTTGCACCATTATACAACTTATTTATTTTTCTTCACTAATTTCTATTCTAATATAATTTTTCCCTTTTTATTATCCTTTTCATCATCATCCAAATCGTCTATAATATCTTCTATATGATGATTTTCTAATATCAAACTAGATTTTTTCAACTCTGTACTTCTCAAAAATCGTCTATAATAAGAAATAATAATAGAAGTAACGGGCAATGCTATTAGCAACCCTAACATACCGAGCAATTTACCCCAAATCGTCAAAGAAAGCAAAATCATTGCTGGATTTAATCCCGTAGCATCTCCCATGATTTTGGGCGTAAGGAAAGCATCCTGTATCAATTGAACGACTCCAAAAACGAGTAGTACTAATCCCATCATCGTCAAAAAACCTTCTCCCGTCTCCAATGAATACATCAATGCTAAGAAAGTAGCAGGAATAAAACCAACATTTTGCAAATAAGGAACAAAATTTAGTAATCCAACAAATATTCCAAGAACAATTCCTAAAGGCAGACCAATTAAAGAAAATCCAATTGCAAAAAGTGCCGAAATAATCAAAACAATAATGGATTGCGCTCTAAAGTAAGTTTCCATTCCATCCGTCAAATCATCTAATAAAGTAACTATTCTATCTCTATAAGAAGCAGGAACAAAATCTTTCCAGCCATCAGTGATTTCTTCGTAATCAATAAGAATAAAAATGATATAGAAAACAATCAATGTCAGACCAACTAAACCAAAAACAAAGCTTAAAGAACCTGAAAAAACACCATAAATACTCGGAAGTACACGCTCTGCTATTGCTTCCAAGTTTTCAAGTTTCAATAACTCTTGTACTTCTTCTGTTTGTGCAAAGTTGATAATATAGTCTTCTACCGAACTTAAATAATCTGGTAAATTGCCTGATATATTATCATTAACAAGGTTGGTAATTAAGCGGCTCATCTTTTCTATTTGACTAATGATAATCGGAAGGATAAGTGCTAGAATCCCAATAAAAAAGCCAAAAAACAGAAAAAGAGTAGTTATCGTAGCAAAAATTCGGCTTTTGATAACCTTCGTTTCAATAAATCGAACAATCGGAAATAACAAGTAAGCAATTAGTGTAGATAGAATAAAAGGAACTAAGACGCTGCTTAGATAATCCATCATACTAAATAATAAATAAAATATTGCTATTGTAATCCCGATTCTAATAACTCGATCGAGCGTATAAGGTTTTGACTGGTCAAATGGCATTTTTCTTATTTTTTTGATTTTCTTTTAGAAGGTTTTTCCAAAGATAATAACAAATGTTATTTATTATAGAAGGTATCCCTTTAAAAAAGGAAAAGCAACCTTTTAAAAAAAAAGGCTGCTAATGCAAAAAAATATGTATTGACTAAAACCCTAGTGCTGTTATAAACTATATATTTTCTTTTTTGTTCAATACTTACTGAAAGTTCTATAAATTAACTTTAATTAAAAAAAATCACCCACCGAAAATTCGACAGATGACTCCTTGTATATTGCTTTATTCTTGTTTTTTGAGCAGTTTATGCAAATGCTCAAATATTTAGTATATATCTTTTAGTAGAAAAAAATCTTATAGATTATCCTCTAGGTTCGTCGTTTGCATTCATGCTCAAAGAGCTGTGATTAGGTGTAACTCCTGTGTAAGGAGTAATACCGTCTGAAGCTAACTGAATAGTCTGCACTGTCGCCGAAATTGAATTTTTATTGATTAATTCTTTCATAACAAACGGATTTTAATTGTTAATTAATTTAACTTTTAAGGTGATTTACTTTCATTATGTAATCTATATAGTTAAACAATGAAAATGTAATTATTGTTCCCAATTTTAAAGAAAAATTATTTTTTTTTCCTTTCCCTCAAAATCATACTTCAATTACAACCTTTTTTGTCAAACAATCTATTGGAATTTGATTAAAATGGCATTTCAACTATTTAACGATGCCTCTCACCTATTAATGATTATTATAAGCACTTCCGTGACATTTATCCTTCGCTACTTATATATATAACCGCCAATTTTTATAAAAAATTCATATCGTTTGCAAAAGCATACTCCTTAATCCTAAAAAATTAGAATAACTCTTACTATTTTTGCTATTATTAAGGAGCGGAATCTACCTTTATTAAATAGACAAGTAAAAAACCGCTCTTTTCTTTTTTAGTAAAAGCAATTCACTATGAGTATAATACTAGAATTAAAAGATGCCTCTATTCATCAAGGCAATCAAGTCATCCTGAATGATGTAGATTTGACCTTAAATAAAGGTGATTTTGCTTACCTTATCGGAAAAACAGGAAGTGGAAAATCTAGTTTACTCAAAACATTATACGGAGAATTGCCCTTACAATCAGGATTCGGGCAAGTCGCTGATTTTGATTTAACACAATTAAATAAGAAACAAACGCCTTTTTTAAGAAGAAAAATAGGAATCGTTTTTCAAGATTTTAAATTACTGACTGATAGAAACGTCGAAGATAATCTACGTTTTGTTTTGCGGGCTACGGGCTGGAAAAACAAGCAAAATATCAATTTACGAATCGCTGATGTACTAGAAAGGGTTGGTTTAAAAATGAAAACACAAAAAATGCCTTACGAACTTTCGGGCGGAGAACAGCAGCGTGTCGTAATAGCAAGAGCTTTATTAAACAAACCAGAATTGATATTAGCTGATGAACCTACGGGAAACCTAGACCCTGATACTTCTGACCGAATCATTTTGTTACTTCGAGAAATTGCACAAAAATATCAAGTCGCTATCCTAATGGCAACGCACGATTATACTATTTTGGAGAAATATCCTGCAATCATTCTACGCTGTCAGAATGGAAGAGTATTAAATGAACAACGTCTTTTATTATAATAAAAAAATGGTTCTATATGATTTTATGTGGTCATTCAAAATGTTACTTACTTAATCTGATTATTTCTAGTTTCTAGTTTCTAGTTTCTGCTACCGCTGTTAATCGAAACAACGGTAGCAGAAACTAGAAACCATTTGAAAAAGCAAAATTTTAGACAAACCACATAAAATCATAAAGAACAAAAAAAATCAACCTAATTTAAAAAAAGCAAAGTCTTTTATTGTTTTGTAAATAGAATAGTTGTAACCTTGCATAAATACATTAAAGCAATACTTATCTTAACCAATTATACATTAGTTATTTCTTTTTCAAGAGGTAACTAATTTTCATTATAAAGCTAATTCAATCTATTAATTTATTAATCAAATTAATAGATTTTGTGGCATCAACCACAAAATCTAGGTTTACTATATTTTATCCTTTAATAAAATATATAAGTTAGATTTTTTTTGGGTAAAATAGATAGAAAGGTATTGATACTAAACGCTTTATTGAAACCTACCTATCCTAACTTGCTCATTTTTATTAATTAGAATCCATTTATCAAAACAACGTTTTATGAAAGTAGGAATACTTAAAGAAGCCAATGAAGCGCGAGTTAGTATCATTCCTGATACCGTCAAAAAACTCGTTGGCTTAGGACATTCTTGTTTAGTGGAAACAGGCGCAGGTTTAGAATCTTTTTCTTCTGACAAAGATTATAAAGCGGCTGGTGCGGTAGTAACCGACCGAAAAGAGGTAATTAGTACGGTGGACTTATTGATTAGCATCACACCTATTGCTCCTAATGAATTGAAAAATGCGTTGAGTCATTTGACTCAGATTGCTTTATTTGAGCCTTTTAATGCACCCGACCGCATAAAAAATTATGCTCAAGCACAGCACAACGCATTTAGTTTGGATATGATTCCGAGGATTACGATTGCACAAAGTATGGATGTACTATCCTCAATGGCTTCTATTGCGGGTTACAAAGCTGTCTTATTAGCCGCTAATCTTATTCCTTCTTATTTTCCGATGCTAAGTACTGCCGCAGGAAGTATTCCTCCAGCCAAAGTATTAATACTTGGCGCAGGAGTCGCTGGTTTACAAGCAATTGCAACCGCCAAACGCTTAGGCGCAGTGGTAGAAGCATCTGATGTAAGAGCTGCTGCAAAGGAGGAAGTCATGAGTTTAGGAGGTAAGTTTATTGAGGTAGAAGGCGCAACTGACGATAAAGGCGCAGGCGGATACGCAGTCGAACAATCGGAAGACTTCAAGAAAAGACAACAAGCTTTGGTGCAAGCAAAAGCAAAAAAAGCCGATGTGATTATCACAACAGCACAGCTTAGAGGTCGCCCTGCTCCTACTTTAATTCCTGCTTCTACGGTCAATGAAATGCGCGCTGGTAGTGTAATTATTGACTTAGCCGCTTCTACGGGTGGCAATTGTGAATTGTCAAAAGACAATGAAACGGTCAATCATAATGGCGTTCGAATTGTAGGAAATTCTAATTTGGCAGCACTTGTCTCATCAGACGCAAGTAGTCTTTTTAGTAGAAATATCTTTAACTTCCTAAAACATCTAACGGATAAGGAGGGACAATTCAAGTTTGATATGGAAGACAAAATAACGGCTTCTGCCTTGATTGTAAAAGATGGAAAGGTGTTGGGTAATTAATAATTAGTCACGAATAATTAACAATTATGGTTTCGTAATGTGTTTTTTATTCTAAAAAGAAGGATTGGCTAGCTTAAAAATGGTCTCTCATTTCTTTTTTAAAAAGAAAAATAATGGAACAAATCTTAAATATATTAAGTGATATTTTTCCAATGGTTTTTATTTTGACCTTGGCAATTTTAATCGGAACGGAAGTTATCTCGAAAGTGCCTACGGTTCTTCATACGCCTTTGATGTCTGGCGCAAATGCCATTAGTGGTGTTACCATTATTGGAGGAATTTTGATCGTACGACGAGCAGCAGCAGATGAATATTTGATGCTGATTATTGGAACATTAGCAATTATTTTTGCAATGCTAAATGTTATCGGTGGTTTTAAAGTAACTGACCGAATGCTCGCAATGTTCAAAAAGAAAAAGTAAAACGGCTCTGGTTACTAGTTCTTTTTGGCTAGTTGCTTTTGAGTTTGAAGTAATTTTTTCTTGTTTCAGAAATCGTAATTAAGTTAGTTTTTTTTTAAAACTAATTAAACACCTAATAATAAAATATATAATCATTGAGTGTTTAACTTTTGTTACTCGTCAAATAGATTCGACGGTATTCGCAATAGCTTAATTATTAATTGCTAATTATTAATTTTTAATTAGAAAAAAATGGAAGTCATAGTACAATATATATATTTGATAAGTGTCGTCCTATTTGTATTAGGATTGAAAG
>CAKZLT010000186.1 GCA_937127195.1 uncultured Saprospiraceae bacterium | reverse complement strand
GCCGTATTAAACTCTCCATCATTCAACCTTTTTGATATTGAATAATTAAACACTTTACATAGTTCAACTTCTGTTGCCATTTCTGAAACAGAATGCCTTAATGCTTGAAATTTATCTATAGATTTTCCAAATGCTTGCCTTTTTGACATATAGTTTATTGCATACTCAACAGCATATTCTGCACGTGCATGCGCATTAACAGCCATAACCAATCTTTCTAAAGCAAAATGTTGCATGATATAAGGGAAGCCTTTCCCTTCTTCACCCATTAAATTTTCAACTGGAATCTCCACATTATCAAAAGCAATTTCAGCTGTATCAGAAGCTCTCCATCCTAATTTATCTAATTTAGTTGATGAGATCCCAGGTGTGTTCCTATCAACTAAAAGAATACTCATTCCTTTATGCTCCATTAAACAAGCAACATCATAGGCTACAACTCCACGGATAAAAAATTCGCCACTTCCAGTACAAGAAATTGCACATGTTTTATTGTTCGCGTAATTTCCAGCACCAATCATTGGCGAATCTCCAACTCTACCAAACTTTTTATTGGTCATTCCTCCTGTTGATGTTGCAGCAGCAATATTTCCTTTTATATCACAAGCAACTGCGCCAACTGTTCCAAATTTTGAATCTTTTTTCTTTGCGTGATCTAACTGAAAACTATCTGTATCTTTTATTTCTAACCACTGATTATGTCTTAATTCATCGTAAAAATACGATGCATCCTCCACTTTATAATCTAACCCCTTTGCAAACTGCATTGCGCCTTCACCAGCAAGAAAAACATGTTCACTTTTCTCCATGACATCTCTTGCTAAAATTACTGGATTTTTAATACCTGTAATTAAAGAAACAGCTCCTGCATTTAATGTTTTTCCGTCCATAAAAGAAGCGTCTAATTCATTCGTTTCTTCATGAGTAAAAACAGCACCTTTACCTGCGTTAAATAACGGTGACTCTTCCATTACTTGTATGGTTTTTAGCACAGCTTCTTGGCTTGTTCCTCCATTTTTTAGAATAGTATGTCCAACTTTTATAGCTTCTTCTAACTTTGCTTTATAAGCAGCTTCTTTTTCATCAGACATATTTCTCTTTAAAATAGTTCCTGCTCCACCATGAATTATAATAGCAAAGTCATTTACTTTTTTTTGTTGATTTATTGTAATATCTGTATCATGCTTTTTTTTTGAAGTTGGCTTGCATCCAAAAGAAAATGTTAAAACTGAAATGATAATAAGAATTTTTTTCATGGTATAAATATTAAATTTTTAAACAAAAACTAATAGATTGTTTAATTTATATAAGTCTGAATTTATTTGTAGTTTTGGGCTTCAATTTAAACAACTTAAATTTAACAACAAAATGGCAGATTTTGGTATTAAAGAAGCTTTAGCTCAATTAGGGTTAAAAGATATAAACAACGGAACTTCAACAGGTTCTGTAAATTTCTCAAACGGAGAAATCATTGAAAGTTATTCTCCAGTTGATGGTAAATTAATTGGTAAAGTAAAAGCTACTACAAGAGAAGATTACGATAAAGTAATGGAAACGGCTTCTGAGGCATTTTTGTCTTTCAGAAATATGCCAGCACCACAACGTGGAGAAATTGTACGTCAGTTTGGAAATAAATTAAGAGATTTAAAAGAACCATTAGGGAAATTAGTTTCTTACGAAATGGGAAAATCTTTGCAAGAAGGTTACGGAGAAGTTCAAGAAATGATTGACATCTGTGATTTTGCAGTTGGATTATCTAGACAGTTAAACGGACAAACAATTCCGTCTGAAAGACCAGGACACGTAATGAGAGAACAATGGCATCCAATTGGTATTGTTGGTATTATCTCTGCATTTAACTTCCCTGTTGCTGTTTGGGCTTGGAACACAGCTTTAGCTTGGATTTGTGGTGATGTTTGTGTTTGGAAAGGTTCTGAAAAAGCACCTATGTGTGCAGTAGCTTGTCAAAACATAATTGCTGATGTTTTAAAAGACAACAATTTACCAGAAGGAATTTCTTGTATTATAAACGGAGATTACAAAGTTGGTGAATATATGACGACTGATACTCGTATTCCTTTAGTATCTGCTACAGGTTCTACAAGAATGGGAAGAATTGTTGGCGCAAAAGTTGCTGAACGTTTTGGAAAATCTTTATTAGAATTAGGAGGAAATAATGCCATTATTGTTACTCCTGATGCCGATATTAAAATGACAGTAATTGGTGCTGTTTTTGGTGCCGTTGGTACAGCAGGACAACGTTGTACTTCGACTCGTCGATTGATTATCCATGATAGCGTTTATGATACTGTCAAAGAAAAATTGGCCAACGCTTATACTCAATTGAGAATTGGAGATCCATTGGATTCTAACAATCACGTAGGGCCTGTAATTGACAAAGATGCTGTAAAAATGTACTTAAAAGCTATTGAAGCTGCTAAGGCAGAAGGTGGAAATGTTGTTGTAGAAGGCGGTGTATTGGAAGGTGAAGGTTACGAAAGTGGCTGTTATGTGAAGCCTTGTATCATCGAAGCTAAAAACGATTTTGCTATCGTTCAGCACGAAACTTTTGCTCCGATTTTGTATCTATTGAAATACAGCGACTTCGAAGAAGCTATTCAACAACAAAATGGTGTTCCTCAAGGTTTGTCTTCGGCGATTATGACTAATAATTTGCGTGAAGCAGAGCATTTCTTATCCATAGCAGGTTCTGATTGCGGTATTGCCAACGTAAATATTGGTACAAGTGGCGCAGAAATCGGTGGTGCTTTTGGTGGTGAAAAAGAAACGGGCGGAGGTCGCGAGTCGGGTTCTGATGCGTGGAAAGCTTATATGCGTCGCCAAACGAATACTATTAATTATACGGCTGACTTGCCATTAGCACAAGGAATTTCATTTGACTTGTAAGTCAAATGAATGATGAATGTAAAAAGTTGAATGCTCCGCTGTTTATAAGTAGCGGAACATTCAACTTTTTATATCTTATTTCCAACTTTATGAGTAGTTAAGCGTCGGATGCCTTCAAGGAATCCGACGCTTATCTTTTAAATAACCATAATTTCATTAACAGCGGAGTCATTCAACATTTATCATTCCGCATTCATCATTCAAAAGCTTTTTTTGTCGAAAGACAACCGCCGTGCTTCTAATAAAAAGTGGTATCTAACTACAAATCACTATTTTAGCGAGGTTCAAATAAGGAAATAAAAAGTGATTGAATTACTTCTTTTTTTCCTAAAAATCAACTTCGACCATGGGACTAATGGAAAATGTGAGAATTGCACTTCGCTCGGTGCGTTCTAATCTGCTCAGAGCTATTCTAACCTTACTAATTATTGCAATTGGTATTATGTCTTTGGTTGCCATTTTGACCGCTGTGGATAGCGTCGCGGCTACTATTTCTGAAGATTTTTCTAGTATTGGAGCAAATTCTTTTGATATAAAAAGAAGTGGAGATGGAGGCTTTGGTGGTCGCCGTCGTGGACGTAACCGCAAGTTAGGTCCGCATTTTACCTACCGACAAGCAGCCGAATTCAAACAGAAATATACTTTCCCTTCTACGGTTTCTCTATCTTTTAGAGGAACAGGTATTGGTACTGTCAAATACAAAAAGGAAGATAGTAATCCAAATATTACGATTATGGGGGCAGATGAAAATTATCTAGCACTTGAAGGTTATGAGATTGAACAAGGGCGTTATTTTACGGCTGGAGAAGCTGCAAACGGTCGAAACATTTGTGTAATTGGGCAGGATATAGTTAATAGTCTTTTTGATAAAAAGTCTGCAAAAGCACTAGGCGAAATCATTAATGTCGGCAATCTAAAGTATAAAATTATTGGCGTTTTGGCATCCAAAGGCTCGGGTTTTGATGGCGGAAGTGATAGAATAGTAATCATTCCTCTATTTACAGCTAAGAGTATTTATGGTATAAAAAACCGCTCTTATAATATAAAGGTCTCCACCAAAGAAGCACAAGATATGGATGCGGCAATTGCTGCTGCAACGCCTGTTCTTCGTAATATTCGACGCTTAAAGGTCGGTAAAGAAAATGATTTTGAGACTTCAAAAAGTGATGGATTACTTGATGTTTTGGCAGAACAACAAGGATATTTGCGTGCCGCAGCTATCATTATTGGTATCATTACCTTATTAGGTGCATCGGTTGGTTTGATGAATATTATGCTCGTATCTGTTACGGAGCGTACCCGCGAAATCGGTGTAAGAAAAGCATTGGGCGCAACTAGCAAAAATGTATTAACTCAGTTTTTGATAGAAGCCGTCGTGATTTGCCAGTTGGGTGGATTCGTTGGAGTTATTTTCGGAATTCTCGCAGGAAATATAGTTGCCTCTCTTGCCGAAGGTACTTTT
>CAKZLT010000185.1 GCA_937127195.1 uncultured Saprospiraceae bacterium | reverse complement strand
GTTTTGACTTGGAAGTGCCTATTATGGAATGTAATAGTGTGCCTGCAATTAAGTCATATATCTTAATAGCGGCGGAGGATATGTGTACGAAAAGTATGGATATGCTTGAAAAAATAGAAGATATTGAAGAGCAGAATCAAAACTATATTGATGATGAATTGGCTGAAAAAATTGCTTGGTTGAAGAAAACGGCTAAAACATATAATGGTGATTTGGCGCGATTGAATAGAGCTTGGAAAGACTTTTTGCCAGATAATGAATTGAGTAAATCGAACGAAATAGAGTTCATGTTGGAGTATTGCGATAAAGAAGCGCAGGCTAGGTCTTATTTGATGAATGGTTTGTCAAATGTTTGTGGTTTTGGTAAATTGATGTTAGGCAAAATTACGAAACTACAAATTGAACATGATTTGGAGTTCAGCGATATTGTGAATGATAAATTGGATGAACTAGAGGTTTCGATAGGTAGCCAAAAAGATGATTTTGATACATTAGGAACAATTTGGAGAGAATTTTTGGATGGAGGTGATACGCTTGTAAAGGAATTTGAATTACAGGCAGAGTATTGTAATATCATCGCTCAGATTCGTTCGTGGACAATTAAAGGGCATTTTTACTATTGTGATCAAGGAGAACATTATCTGAAATTGGTTGAAAAATATGAGAAAAAATATGGACTAGAGTATGATAATGATTTGCAATGCGCGCTTCAAAGGCTTAGAAATAAGGTTTGGAATTGTAAGAATTATGAGTTGATGCAAGAGGGAAGTGCTGCGACAACAGTCGGAAAAAAGGAACAGCGATTAGGCAAAAAATTAGCTAGAGTACTCTATGGAGAACTCAATGGTCCAAGTCAGGCTTGTGAAACAACCGTAAAATTCAGTACTTCTGGGGCAGGAGTGAAGTATAATATTACCGCTTACCTGTGTCAAGATATGGATTTGAGAACGATGGGAACTTCAAAGTATTATGATAAAATAGGGGATTGGTTAGAACAACAAGTGCTAAAAGGCTGTGATGATGACGGAATTTGCCGTGATGGTCTCAAGATTTATGTTGAATCTCATATTGCAGGTGGACGTTTTAAAAGCGGCACTTTGAAAAAATCTGCTGAAATGCCAACAGGAACGCCATTTACGCATTGGGTACATGATGAACCGACACAGAAAGAAACGGACAGAAAATTGACTTACTCGACTGAAAATAAAATGGAACTAGGTGCGGCAAGAGCTTGGACAGTTAAGCAGCAATTAGATTATATGGATATTTCAACCAAAATTGGTGTGTATGAACATTCTGATAGTGAGCGTGGTAGAGAATATAATCGTATTGAAATTCAGGTAATTATACCAAATCTATATGCTACTGAATCGAGTAGTGAACTTGGTAATCTAAGAAAAGCGGCAGGGATTTCGCAAACAGAGCCAGAATGGTGTGGTAAAAGAAAATAAATTGATTTTTTGAATATTTTTGTATAATTTTAAAGAACCGATAAAAACCTTTTTTTCCTACTCCCTAACTTGCATGAAGTTTATTGTTTTTATTAAATACGTGAGCAGAAGTAATGACTTGATTATAAGGACTTTAGAATGATGTGTTTGCCTCTGCTCACTTATCTAGTACCTCAATTCATAAATATATTAACAATGTTAATTATTTATAAGTTGAGCCACTAGAGGTTAATACACTGTTTCAAAAATTATTTAATGTTTCGTAGCGCGACGAGCTTCGTCGCCACGCTAACAAAAGCGGCTTTTAATAGTCGGGCGACGAGGCTCGTCGCGCTACGTTAGCTTTTTAAATTGTAAACAAATTTTTGTTACAGTGTAATGAGTTATTAAGTAACCAGCAAAAAATTTAAACCTCAACGCTAGCCGTTTTCTTATCCTTTATTACAGTTACTACACCAAAGCCACGACTCACACTCTTACCCAAGCCAACATAATTCGGAACAAAGAGATTCGTTTCAAAATCCAATGTAAACGCTTTCAGTTTATTACCCTTCATCTGGACAATAGACTCATATTGTATGTTCTGAATGTGGACTTCAATCCGTTTTTCCCAACGATAACCAATCCCTTTTGCAAAAGATACTAGATGATTGGCAAGTTTGCGTTCAAGGTAGTTGATGCGTTCAGATAAGCGCGTAATACTATTGAACTCCTTCATGTTCTTTTGAGTGATAGGCAGCCAATTCCGAATATTATATTTAAAAGTATTCTCCCAAACTTGTATATTGAATTCATTTATTCCCAAGTCTTTAACCTTCATCGCATAAGGTTTGCCCTTTAGGTCAAGTGTCCAATCGGATTGCGAAAAAAGCTTATGGGCTTCTTCTATACAATCATCCAAAAAAACTAACATTGGTTTGTTTCGGACGCGTTTGTATTGTATCAATGGGTAGCGATAATGATACTGATGTGTAGAGTTTGTATCGTTGTTGTGATTATGAAACCATTCATGTTCAAGACCAACCTTATTAATTAATGCGCCTCTAAAAGCGCCGATTTCTTCTCCTTCTATCGGGATATTAAAAGTAACTGTAAGTACTCTGAGTCGTTTCATTGTTGGTATAAATAGATTAACGAATATGTATTGGTTACAATAATAGGCTATATTTTTTATAAAAAAATGAATTATTCCTAAAAATAACTCTATTCGAACAATGTTAAAGTCCAAAAAGAACTTGACAAGCAGCTTCTTTTTTTGAATATTAGAATTATTCTAATATTTATAATCTTTGACCATAAACTTATGCAATTATTCTTAGATAGCTTTGGAGCATCGCTTCGTGTGAAGAACAAAATGTTTTGGGTTAAGCCTCGTCATAGCGAAGGTAAAATGTTTGCGGTGCGAGAAGTCAAAGCCATATTCATTACAAAAGGAGTACACGTATCATCTGATGCACTTTTACTTGCTATTAAATACACAATACCTGTATTGATTATCAACGGTATTGGTCACTTAGTAGGTCAAGTATGGAGCGGTCAATATGGTTCTATTGCAACTATCCGTAAGCAGCAGGCGCTATTGTCACGGCATTACAAAGGGATGCGCTGGATAAAAGTGTTGATGATACAAAAGCTAGAAAGTCAAAAACATCTGATTCAAAGATGGATGAACAAGAATCCCGTATCTAATCACGAAAAAATGGATGGAGGCATACGAGTCATTCATAATATGATGATGAAATACGAGGCATTAGAAATAGACAAGCACGATGACTTGAAAACCATTGAAGGTTCTTTTAGAGGGTGGGAAGGAACAGCTTCACGGCATTATTTCATTTGTCTTTCGCAATTGTTGCCAGCACAGTATCAATTTAAAAATCGCTCCAAAAGACCTGCTTATGATAATTTTAATGCCTTATTAAACTATTTATATGGTATTCTTTATTCACAAGTACATCTTTCGCTTATCAAGGCAGGAATTGACCCATTTATGAGCATTTTTCATGCAGACCAATATAACAAACCGACTTTTGTCTATGATGTCATTGAGATATATCGGCACTGGATGGAAGAAATAGCACTTCGGATTTGTCATAGCGGAAAATTGCCTGATGATGCATTTGTCACACCAAATGACAGAACAGGTATTTGGATTAATCGACCAGCGAAGCCTATTGTTGTGAATAGTTGTTTTGATTTTTTAAACGAAAAAATTGAATACAATGGCATTCCCAGAAAACGATTGACACATATAGATTTGGACGCTCAAAGGTGGGCAACACAATTCAAAACAATGAATTTTGATGAAGAGTATTGAAAAATGAGTTATTCGTATTTATATAAAAAGGCTTTGTTGCCAGTTGTTTTTTTAATAAAATAACCTATTGGCTATACAATCAAGAGTATAGCTCTTTTATAAAAAATAAAAAAATAAAATGAATTATCAGTTAACAGTAATTAGTACATTGATGCTTTTATCAACATTTTCTAAAGCACAAATCAGTCCTGTAGATGTTATTAAAACCGTCGAAACCGTATCCGAAGTTGCCAAAACGATAGATAACTGGACAAGTGAAGATACCGCACAAGACGAAGGTCGTTGGGATGATGCTTATCACACTTCTGATGAAGCAGGAGAACGAGCTACACAATACTCTTTTGATGTCAATCATCCGCCTAAAGATGCTATTCGTAAAGGTTGTATCTGTATGGATGGCACTTCGATGGACTTAAAAGGTGCTGGAGCTTGCGCTGGTTATGGAGGTGTGCGTCATTGGATTTATCAGAAAAAAGATGGTATTGAAGTTCAGTATCCTACCGAAAGACACTTGCAACATCCAGCACCTTTATCAGAAGAGGAAATAGCGAACCTCTCTGCACACAACAAGCAACAATCCTATAAGAATAGTTATAATAG
>CAKZLT010000184.1 GCA_937127195.1 uncultured Saprospiraceae bacterium | reverse complement strand
TTTAGTGAACCAACGGCAATGATTGTGCTTTCGGATGGAGATATTTTAAGAAATCCTATACGCATCCAAAATGGAAAAGCTAGCCCTATGCCATTGGGTTACAACGAATTTGCACGTTATACTTTCGCTAATAAGGACTTTATTTTCAATTGTATCGAATACTTATTGGGTAAAGATGGTTTGATGGAAGCGCGCTAAAAAGAACTCAAATTGCGCATGATTAATGAATCAAAAGTACAAAAAGAGCGTTCTTACTGGCAATTTATCAATATCGGATTACCATTGATTTTTCTAGCTATTTTTGGTGGAATTTTCAATTATATAAGAATGAGAAGGTACGCAAGGTAAGGAGTTGCGAGTTCGGGTTAACTCGAAACCATTAAAATTTTATAAAAAAAGAAAAATGAATAAAGTATTAATCATCATTTTGTTATTACTAGGAGGCACAGCAATTTGGTATTTCAGTGCTCAAACTACAAATACTTATGGAATAGGTGAAGATGCCTTTTCTATTAAAAACACCAAAAAAATTCATAAAATATTCCTTGGTGATAAAGCAGGAAACACTGCAACATTGACCAAAGAAAATGGAACATGGATATATAATGGTAAGTATAAAGCAAGAGAAAAAGCAGTAGAAACCCTCCTTGAAACGGTTCAAAAGATGGAAATCTTAATGGTTCCAGGTAAAAATGCAGAAGCTGGTATGCTAAAAGGTATTAGCCTAAACGGTGTTTTAGCTCGTTTTTATGATGAAAATGGCAAAAAACTAATGGGCTATCAAATTGGCGGCGTTTCTACCGATGGTCAAGGCACAAATATCTTGATGGAAGGAGAAAAACAACCTTATATCGTTCATATTCCAATTTGGGAAGGTCACTTAACGCCACGTTACCTAATTACAGAAAAAGACTGGAGAGATAGAGCTGTTTTTGAAGAAAATTATAAAGACATTAAAGCCGTTTCCATTGAATATCCACAACAGAAAACACATTCTTTTAAACTAGATAAAGAAGGTGGAAAATTTAAAGTCGAACCATTTTATCAAACAACTTCTCGAATCAATCAAGAGTTGAAACAAGGTAAAGTGCAACAGTATCTTATTAGTTTTAAACGGATTGTATCAGAAGCTTTCAAAAATGATTCTGAACTAAAAACAGGTATTCTTAAGCAAACTCCTTTTGCTATTGTGACACTTGAAAAGAATGATGGAACGGTTAAAAAAGTGACCTTCTACCCTATCAACGATACATTTGCAACAGATGGTCCGCCTATCAATGGCGTATCAACAGAAAAATATTTTGCAACAAGCGGTGATGATTTCTTATTGGTGCAACACGCTTCATTTGGTAAAATATTTTGGGGATATGGTTCTTTCTTTTTGAAATAAATACTATTTTTTTAAGAATTTTAAGTGTCGGACACTTTTAAAAGCGTCCGACACTTTTTGATCACTTAGAGCAAAAATTCAAACATCGACTCTGCCAACTCATCAGCCGCTTCTGGCTTAAATCTAAACCATAGTTCTGGTTCAAATAATTCCAATTCTATCAATGTAACTTTCTGGTCATTATCATAAGCAACATCAATTCTAGCATATTGAGGCGCAGGATCACAAGCCGCCACAGCTTGCTCCGCAAAAGCCATTTCTTCGGGAGTTGGGTTGTAATGATGAACCGTTCCGCCCCAATTATCTTGTACTCTAAAGTCTCCTGGTTTAGCAATTTTAAGAATTGCGTGCGTATATTTTCCATTCATTACCATCAAAGAAACCTCTCCCCTATCCATGACATTCTGCAAAAATGGCTGTATAATCATATCTTCTTGAGCAATCACTTCTTCCCAAATCTCCGAGTATTCGCTAATATTTTCAGCATTAATTCGATAAGTGTGTTTTGCCCCAGCCGAAATCGTTGGTTTAATAACAGCTTCTTCCCAACCGCCTTTCTCAAAAAAAGCTTTTAAACTAATATCATCGCCTTTGTGCGCATATATTGTCGGTGGAATATGAATGCCTTTATCCGCTAAGTCTTTCAGATAATGCTTATCCATGTTCCATTCTATGATTTCTGGAATATTAACTATCTGAGTTTTAGTTTGTACTTCCTTGAACCATTTCATAAAGGCTTCTACCTCAAAAGCATAATTCCAAGTACTTCTGACCAAAGCAATCCGAGCCGAACTCCAATCAAAATCTTCACTTTCCCAAGCAACACGAGTGACAGACAAGCCTTTTCTCTCCAAAGCTTCCTTTACCAATCGGTCTTCCAAAAGGATGTTTGCAATATAAGGTGTAAGCTCTGACGGATTATCATAGCGTTTTTCGGTCAAAATAACTACATCGTACTGCTTCATAATTTTATATTTTGTTTCTATTCAAAACCAAGATACGGAACCGCCTCTTAATCAATTAGGGAGTAAGCAATAAATAAGCTACCACAAAGAACAAGTTCGACTGGTAGGTTATTTTTTGCCTAATCCCTTAGTATATTTTCATTAAAAAAAAGGTCGATTGCTGAGCATCCGACCTTTTCATATTATAGTTTGATTGTCTTCCTAACAATCATTCATCTTTCATTAAAAACTTCTTATTAAACGTCCGCCCCTTTCAGTTTTTCAGCATTTTCTGCCATAAGCAAAGCATCCAAAATGTCTTGAACATCACCATCCATAATAGCTGGCAAGTTATGACTTGTATAATTGATTCGGTGGTCAGTAACGCGATTTTGAGGATAATTGTACGTTCTGATTTTTCCAGAACGGTCACCTGTACCTACCAGTGATTTACGTGCAGAAGCCACTTTATTGTTGTGGTCTTCGCGTTGCTTATCCATAATTTTTACATACAAACGTTGCAAAGCTGTTTCGCGGTTTTTGGTTTGAGAACGCCCATCTTGACTTTCCGAAACCAATCCCGTAGGTAAGTGCGTAATACGAACGGCAGATTCCGTCTTATTAACGTGCTGACCTCCTGCCCCACTCGCGCGATAAGTATCAATTTTCAAATCTACTTTTGTGATATTTACATCTTCCATTTCGAGTTGTGGCATTACGACTACGGTTGCCGCTGATGTATGAACGCGACCTTGTGACTCCGTTTTTGGTACGCGCTGTACCCGATGTGCGCCAGATTCAAATTTCAATTGACCGTAAATATCTTCACCTGCGATTTCGATTTCAACTCGATTATATCCACCTGCCGAACCTTCGTTCTCTGATACAATCGAATATTTCCATTTTTTAGTATCAAAAAAGCGCGTGTACATTCTCAACAAATCACCAGCAAAAATACTAGCTTCATCGCCACCTGTACCCGAACGGATTTCCATTACCGCATTTTTATCATCTTCAGGGTCTTTCGGAATCAATAAGAATTTAATCTTTTCTTCCATCGGAGTCATTGCCTCCTTCACTTCATCCAGCTCCATTTCCGCCATTTCAATCATGTCCTCATCTTTCTCTGTGGACAATAATTCTTTAGCTTCTTCTTGACGAGCCAACAACATTAAGTATTCATCATACGCTTTGACAACGGGCTCCAATTTTTTATAATCCTTATTTACTTTTTTGTAGCGAGACATATCTTGCATGATTTCGGGATCAGATAACTGCTCCTCCAATCTCATATATCTCTCCTTTATTGCTGCCAATTTATCTAACATAACTTTATTTTTCGCTGTTGATTCCTTTCTTTTTTATAAAAAAACTAACCTTCTTTCAAATATGGCTAGTTTTCGCGTTGCAAAAATACAAATATTAATTGAACCTTTAAGTATCCTTTTTTAGAACTCTTAAAAGGATTGAACAAGATTTGAATGTAAAAGCTATTTTTAGTGCTTTTTTATAAAAAATGAAGAACAAGCCCTAACGTATAATTGAGATAAAAAAATAGCCCCAAAGGGGTGAAATATGACAGCATCGGGGCTTGTCCCGATGAATGAAAATATGAAAAATTTGCCTAATTA
>CAKZLT010000183.1 GCA_937127195.1 uncultured Saprospiraceae bacterium | reverse complement strand
GTGTAGTTGCTGTCTCGGGCAACCCTATTCAAACTTTAGACAGTTTGATAGCACTCTCTTCTACGTCTTCAAAGATGGATAGTTTGTTTTTTGCAAAATACTACAATTCACTTGATCAACTTTCCAATACTACTCAACGTTTTACCTATTCTCAACAAGGAATTAATCTAGCAAATAGGACTAAAAATGGAGATTATTCTGCTTTGATGATTCAAAATTTAGGGCTTTATTATGCCTCTATTGATTCTATCAAAACGGCAGCTCGATTATTTAAAGAAGCTTATGAAGTTTCTGAAAAAAAAGAATTAAAACGCTCATTAGCTGGTTATACGGCTATTTATAATATTATTCAAAGTGAATATAAAACAGCAATAGACTATTTTTTGAAAGAAATAGAATGGAGTGATAAACAAAATAAGCCTTATCTAAAAGGGGCAGCTTATAATAATATAGCGGAAATATTCTTAGACCTCAAGCGTACAGATAAAGCGAAAGAATATGCTTTAAGTGCTTACCAAATTGATTATACAGGACTTCCAGAAAAAAGATTTAAGGCTTATGCATCGACAATTATTGGTCAGATTTATCAAAAAGAAAACCAACTAGATTCTGCTGAATATTATTATAAAGAAGCTATTCAAACGATGCGAAATCCAATTGCAGGACTTTCTAAATCTCGTTATTATCATATTAATGCACATTGTTATTATCATTTGAGCCATTTTTATAGAGAAACAGGTAATAGTAAATTAGCTTTAATATACGGAGATACTTCTTTGATGAATTATAATCAAATTTCAGATATGGGATTTGAATATTCTATTTTGATTTATACCAATTTGGCAAAGTGTTATTTGAGTCTAGAACAATTAGAAAATGCTCAGAAAGCGATTGAAAATATAGATGCAAAAATCAATAATGGAAGCGCGTCTTTTGCACTTCAGAAGCTATATTATGAGTATAAAATAGATTATGCCGCAAGAGTAAAAGATTATAAGTCAGCATATAGTTTTTCTTCAAAGCTGCAAGAAGTTAAGGACAATATCTATGATAATGAAAAAGAGCAATTCATTTTATTATCAATTGGAGATTTAAAATCTAAAGAGGAAGGTGACCTAAAAACAGAAAACGAATACGAGACTTTATTGAGTAATTATAAAATGGTTTCTAAAGTTGCCATTTTTCTAGGTTTTTTATTAATAATAGGAATTATGTTTTTCTTTTCTCAAAAAAAGAGATAATTCATTTAGTTTTTGTACGTTTTTATTTTAAAGAAAATGGGTGTAAACAATCCAATCACAAATAGTGAAAACACCAAACCTCCAATTGTACCAACCGAAAGTGAAAACCAAAACACCTCATTTTGACCATAAAGCACAAATGGTAATAAACCCAACGCCGTAGAAACAATGGTCAAGACTATCGGAATGATTTTATTATAAAATGCTTTTAAATACAAATCCAATGAGTTTCTATTCGGAAGTTGCTTAACTAAATCATTGTAATCATTGATTATTAGAATAAGGCTATTCACAACTAACCCACTTAATAGAACAAAAGCGGTATATCCGCCTTGGTCAAACCTAAAATCAAACCAATAAAAAGTTAAAAATATACCAATAAAAGAAGTTGGTATCAATAAAATAATTGTCAAACTCTGACGAATCGACTCAAACAATACGGCACAAATGAAAAATATCAACCCGATAACCAATAGTATTAAGGTGTATTGTTGCGTTTCATTCGCTCCCCAATCGTGAGTTTCCCATTTCATGGAGTAGCCCAAAGGCAGTTCTAATCGCATGGATTTCATAGATTTTTGGAGGTATTCGTTTCCAAATTTTGCTGAACCTGTGTATTCCCATTCAATCATCCGAATGTATTGTTGATTTTCTTTATGAATAGCATTACTGACTTTTCGCTTAGAAATATTGGCAACCGTCGAAAATCGAACTTTCGTGCTATCTATCGGAAAACTAACATTGTTCAATTTCCAAATATCATTTTTGCCTCTATGAGTATTTAATAAGCGAACTGCTTGACCATTAGAAGTCCGTAATTGAGCAGAATTACTTTGATTAAAATGCTTTAACTGTTCCGAAAAATTTCTCCAATTGAGGTCTTTTTTTGCTAAAACAAAGTAATCAGGTGCAACAAAATATTCATATCTATCCTTTGCCCACCAGTTTACGTTTCCGTCAATATTGACGGTTTTGATGCGAGGGTGCGCCACCA